>NZ_QUGV01000013.1:92951-135875 GCF_003479205.1 Parabacteroides sp. AF17-28
CGCTGATCCTGCTTCAAACCGAGCATCTCGACATTCCGGAATGTGATGTCGACTATTACTTCCTGTTGGATAACTTCATTTAAAAAGCTGATGATAAGATCTTTGCTTACTTCACTGCCGAAAATTTTCTTCCACGCGTAGTCCGAGAAGGGATTGATAAATTTGTCCATAATTAATTGTTTTAGTTATTACTATTAACACTTATTTGGCAAAGGTAGACAAATATTGCATATAGAGTGAATAAAATGGTATTATTTTTGGCATTTACTTAAAAGGCTATCCGCCCCCGGTCGAATGGATATACCTCAAGCCGGATTGTTATACCTTCATCTATTTATTAAAATGGAATGAAGATATGATTAAATTGAACAAGAAACAACGCACCGGAGGTAGCCACGCTGCCTTCGGTGTTTACACCGAAAGCCTCATACGCCGTAAGCGCGAGGCTGGAAAAGAAAATGCGGCAGACCTCTACCGCACCACCCGCAACTGGATCATCCGCTTCAACAACGGACACGAACTGCGGCTGCACGACATCCGTCCCGGACTTGTCGACCGCTTCGCCGACTACCTGCAAACCCGGGGATTGAAACCCAACACGGTCAACACCTACCTCAGCAATCTCCGCGCCATCTACAACCAGGCGCGGCACGACAGGCTGCTCCCGCCCGCAGTTCCCAACCCGTTCGAAGGTATCAGCCTCCGGCGCGAACTGCCCGGCTCGCGGGCATTAGACAGTGAGACGCTGGCACAGATAGCCGATCTAAAGCCCGCAGAACCGGCAGTACGACGGACGCAAGACCTCTGTCTGTTCAGCTTCCTGGCATGCGGCATCCCCTTTGTCGACCTGGTACACCTGACGGCGGACAACCTGCAAAACGATACATTAGTATATAAGAGGAAGAAAACGGGCACCCTGATCCGCGTCCACATCACCGACGGCATGCGCCGCCTGATCGACAAATACGCCACCGCAGCCTCCCCTTACCTCTTCCCGCTGCTTCCGCCGGGAGGAACAAGCCACGAAGGCTACAAGTCGATCTTGCGAACCTACAACGCACACCTGAAAACACTCGGAGCATGCCTGCCGCACCCCGTCCGGCTGACGTCGTACGTTTTCCGGCATACCTGGGCCACAGAAGCCCGCCGGAAGCACACGCCGATAGCCATTATCAGCCAGGCACTCGGCCACACATCCGAAAAGACCACCCGCTTTTACCTGGCTGCGCTGGAACAGCCCGAACTGGACCGGGCAAACCGGATCATCACCGGGCCGATCGACCGGATTGTGGCAATGGCTGTATAAAAAAAGCCCCTTATTCCCGAAATAAGGGGATAAGAGGAAAATCGGCGTCCGAGGGCGTATTCACCGGGGAACGGGCCAAAAATAAGGAATAATTCTGAAACAGAAGCATTCCGAGGTAACTTTTTTGCAAATAAAATGGCGGAAGGCGGTAAAAAACAAACCGTCTTCAACTTTCGTATGCCCCAAACCGCCGGAATAGGACACTGATGTGGGTGTGTGGTTGCTTTTACATCGCTTTTTGAGGCTGTTTTACTGCGATCCCGCGTCGAGCGCGGGAACGGGATACCGTTATCCCCTTATTTCGGGAATAAGGTAACACAAGACAAACAAACACGCTTCAACATTGGGGCCTTAAAATTATTCATTATGCCAGAAAAAACTATTCTTACCGCCGACCTGTACGACAACGTACTGACGGAAAAGAAAGGCGACTACTCCGCCAAGCCGCAGATCACAGGAACTGTCTACAACTCCGACATCGCCGATCGCATTGTCGGTAAACGAACCGAATTCCGCAAAGAAACAATCATTAATATCCTCAGCATGGCCGACGACGAGAAGGTCGGCGCCATCGCCTCGGGCAAAAGCGTCGTCGACGGCGTCGGGCAATACCTGCTGAACCTCGGCGGATCGTTTGAAGGCGAAAAGCCCGTCTTCGACCCTGCCAAACACAAAGTAGGAGTCACCTTCACGCAAGGCAAGAAGCTGCTGGATGCATTGAAAAACATCTCGTTCAACCTGCAAGTAGCAACCACCGGCCCGGTGATCAACGGTATCGTCGACTCGACCACGGGAGAGATCAACACGACCCTCACACCGAACGCCCCCGCCGTTATCGCAGGCAACACCCTGCTCGTCATAGGGGATGACGAATCGGTAGGCGTCTACTTCACCGAAGACAAGGAGGGCGTCGAACCTCATAAAGTATCGACAATCGTCCAGAACACCAAGTCGCAGATCGTGATCCAGATCCCAGGCCTGTCGCCGGGGCAATATCGCCTGAGCGTCACCACGCAAGGCTCTTCCTGCTACAAACAGGTAAAAACGCCCCGCACCTACACCTTCCCGATCCTCCTCACCGTAGGCAGCGGCATAGGTGACAGACCGGGGATCTTATAACCTTGTCCCCGCGCTCGACGCGGGGCCGCAAAAGGACAGGCCATATACGGCAGGTTCTGATGCGATCCCGCGTCAAGCGCGGGAACAAGCAGGTTGCCGATCACCTCTGGTCGCACTCCACCGATCACCGGTGTTCACACCCTACATCCTAAAAATAGTTAACATTTCATACATTCTATAATATTAATAAACAACTTAAAAAGCACAACGCTTATGAGAACAACATTACAAAAACAACGTTGCCGGCTACCGTTATGGCTGCTGGCCTGCCTGATGACTTTCTGCTCGATACAGGCACGAGCGGATAATGATACATGGACTTACAACACTACTGCACATACATTAACAAAAGGAAATGTCACTATCTCTAATGTAACGGCAGCAGACAACAAAGCACTGACGATTGGTAATAATAAAACGTTCTCCGGTGCTTTAGACTTGACAGGGACAATCAATGATAGCTATACGATTACAAAAATTGGAGAGCAGGCATTCTCTCAAAGCACATCACTTACAAGCATTACAATCCCGACTTCTGTAACAGAGATAGGAAAATATGCATTTAATAGTGCTCAAGTAACCACCGTAAGCTTTGAGGAGAGTTCTAACCTGAAAACAATTGGTGAATCAGCCTTCTCCAACACACCTTTGAAAAGCATTCAAATACCATCTTCTGTTACTACGATAATGAATAGCGCATTTCTTGCTACCAGTCTGACCTCTGTAACTTTTGGGGATAATAGTAAGCTGGATACCATCAAAAGTAGAGCTTTTGGTATGTGCGATTTTACAACTATAACAATTCCTTCTGAGGTTAAAGCAATAGAGGAGAATGCATTTATAAATTGTTCAGCATTGGCGGAAATAACCATACCTGCTTCAGTAACGACAATCGAGAAAAAAGCTTTTTATAACTGTTCGAAATTAGCTAAAGTTACCTACTTGGGGAAAACAGAGCCTACAATGGGTATAGATATATTTACCGGCACCGCATCTGGCCACACAATCAATATCCCGAACGGGGATGAAGATGACACTTGGACACCCGCCTCTTGGGGCGTGGCAAGCAAAGACGATATGAGCTTCGGCGAGTGGAAATACAATGCAACCAACAATAAGTTAGTCAAAGGCAAGAAAGAGTTGACTGTAACCTTAGCGAATACTACAGAACTTACAATTGGGCAAAACACATCATTTGAAGGCAATTTAGATCTGCCCGAGTCGATCGCAAGCACGGATGAGAAGAGCCAGACTAAATACACAATCAACGCAATCGGAGATAATGCATTTTATACAAGCAATAATATAACTAACCTGACAAGTATAAAATTACCTTCTACGGTTACAAAAATCGGAGACAATGCATTTCAGAGAACCCCGCTGAAAAGTATAAACATTCCCGCTGCGGTTACAACAATCGGGGAGTACGCATTCTATTGGTGCAAGAGTCTGAAAACAGTGACCTTTGCAGATAAGGCAACGTTAGAAACAATAGGAAAATATGCATTCGCGAGTTGTACAGGCCTAACAACGTTGGTAATCCCGGCTTCGGTTAAGACGATTGGGGAAAGTGCCATGAGTAATATCGCTGTGAGAACAGTAGACCTTAGTAAAAATACAAGTCTGACCAAGATTGAAACGTGGGCATTCGGCCAGAGCTCATCTTTGGAAAGTGTCAAACTGCCTGCATCAATTACCGAAATGGCAGCAGCAGCATTTGCCAATTGCCCAAGCTTGGATACTATAATTTTCGTAGGGACAAAGCAACCGACAATGAATAACTCTATTTATAATATCAAATCAACCTGTAATGTCTACCTCCCCAAAGGAGACGAAGACGACGCAGAAGCCGGTTGGGATTACACAAAATGGGGCGTGGCAGGCGCAGACAACATGATCTTCCCTGATTGGGAATATGATGACTCGAATACCGACAAGAAGTTAGTCAGAGGCTCATACGAACTGACGGTAACCGCCAGCGACAAAGCCCTGACAATCACAGCAAGCAATTCGTACAAAGGCAAAAAGCTGATCCTCTCGAATGAAATCAAGAAGTTTGGAGATGAAAACGGCACGGATGTTTACAAGGTTGTAGGAATTGCAGCAAGTGTGTTTAAAGATATTACCACCCTGGAAGCTGTCACCCTCCCGAACACGTTGACGACATTGGGCGCCAGCGCATTCGAAGGATGTACGGCACTGAAGAAAGCTACGATTCCGGCAACAGTTACAACATTTGCAGACAAGATCTTCTACGGTTGTACCAACCTGTTAGATATTACCTATATGGGGAAAAAGCAACCGAGCTCTTTCGGGACAGACGCGTTTACAGTTAGCAATAGCGGTACTGTTACCGACCGCTACGTCACTCTCCCGAAAGGAAAGAAAACTGATACTAACTGGACTCCCGCATCCTGGGCCATTACAGACGCAGACCATTTCATCTTCGGCGGCTGGATATACGATGGTGAAGCCAACACAATAACGATAGGCGAAGACAATGAGCAGATCATCCTCGGCGTCACCCTCGCCAACACGAAGGAATTGACAATTACCGGCGTGAAAACCTTGCCGACGGCCGAACTCGACCTGACCGGCGGTATTGCCAGTACAGACGAGAGCGATGAAACGGAATACACCATTGTCGGCATCGCCAGCAACGCCTTCCAAGGCAAGACGCTGTCTAAAGTAACCCTCCCCGAAACACTCGCCACAATCGGAAACGAAGCCTTCAAAGACGCAACAATCACAGAATTGCATCTCTCGCACAGCGATGCAACCGCAATAACAGCAGGCGCTGACGCCTTCGCGCTGAAGGACAAAAACACGTGTATCGTCCGCGTCCCGGACGGCAAACTGGCAAGCTTCCATACCGACAAGCCCTATTCCAACTGGCAGGACTTCACCTACGTTTTGGAAGAGAAAGGGACATTTGCCAAGATCTCTTACACGGATAAAGAGACAGAAGGAAACACTTGGCCATATTACGCCGGTCAGGTTGCCGAAGGCTCCTTCCTCGCAGAGCAAGCCCCGGTAGGACAGACTTTCCGCTTCTTCCTGAAACATGCCCATGCAGACAGCACGTTTGTAATGACAGCCAAGCTGGGTAGTACAAAGAAAGAAGGAGACAACTTCTTCTACAAGAAAGACACCGTCACTATGGTAACTCCCAGCACTACGGATGCCTGGACATTGATCGTCACCTCAATCGGCCCGATCGTAGAAGACAGCGGTGACAAAATCACCATTAAGACTGATGAAGATTACAAAGTAGGAGATAACGAAAAGTCCTTCAACGGAACGATCAGGGACACAAAGACGGAAGAACTGGAGATCGGTGCAAGTGATGGTAGTGGTGGAAAAACAGAGATCAATATCAAGATGGAAGACGTGACTGTTACAACGACAAGTCCAGACGCAACCGCCAAAACAACCATCAAATCCAACACGGAAGCAACGATCACCCTTTCCGGCAAAAACACTTTGGGCGAACTCGATAACTCCGGTACACTGATCCTGACGACCACAGATCCCGATCTGAAGCTGACCACCACGAAGGTGACAAACAAGGGTACGTTAGTCGACAGCACCGGTATCATCACAAAGGTAGAAGGAGATGCCTCCATAGACCTCACCCCGCTTGCCGACCAGAAGGTAAATACAAATGCTTCTGTCAAACTGACGACTACGGCAACATTTGCAGATGGTGCAACAACAACCTATACCTGGGACAAATACAATGCGGAAAAGAAGGAATGGGAACAAGAGAAAACCAATGCACCGCAACCCATGTCTTTCAAATCCCTGCGTAGCGATGCCGATCAGCCGAACGAGCTGACCGTAGACGCCGACGATGCCGGACAATACCGTTGCATGGTGACAACAACGAAGGAAAGTGTTTCCACCACCCTGACCACCTTCGCCACCGTGACAAAGGTGACCAGTACTCCTCCCGCTCCTCCGGTTTACGTCTATTACACCGTAACCCTTCCGGAAGTGGAAGGCGCCACAACGACTCCAAAGGCAGGCAAATATTCGGTGGAAGAGGGAGACAGCTTCAACTTCAAGCTGGTACTCGATCCGGAATACGACCAGTCCGTTCCTGTCGTAAAGGTTGGCGAAACGGAGATAACGCCTAACGCTGCCGGAAAATATGTGATCCGCGATGTCGAAGAAGACTTGACGATCTCGATCACCGGTATTGTGAAGAACAGCGCAGTAGGTATCGAAGAGATAGCCGGCAACGAAACAAAGGTTTGGGGAACAAACGGCGTGCTGCATATCTATACGCCGCAGCCTGCAACCGTCTACGTTCTTTCCTTCACGGGCTCTGTTCGCAAAGCTCTCGGCTCTGTAACCGGAAATCATGACGTGACATTGTCCAAAGGGGCTTATATCGTTGTGATCGGGGAAAAGAGGTTTAAGGTTATACTGTAGATCAATCCTGTAAGAAGGAGCTATTAACTAAAAAAAGAGGTTGTGTCATCACTGGCACAACCTCTTCTGTTTTATTCATAAACCGCCTTATACCAACTTACCCGTTCCTTGTACCAGTCGAATATCTTAGAGAAGGACTGTTTGGGTTGCGGGACGAAAACGGTCAGGCCGCAATAACTGTTTACCGGTAAGGCGTTAGAGGGATGGCCGTAGAGATAATACGCCTTTGGAGTATGGGCTTTATATAAAACGGCTTTTTCCAGACAATCGGTGAAATTGCTGTATTGCTCGGCTGTTGCCAATTGTTTTATATAATCAGCCATATCATATAACATCCCCGGACTGCGGTACAAATATTCCAACTGTTGCATCTCGGAAAGGTTAATGCCATAGATGTCGCTTTCCGTTTTGTCGGCTAATATGTTGTGCACGGCGTTTTTCAGATTTTCCAGTTCGCTTGTCTTTGTCAGCGACACGGTTGCGTATGGATAAGAGTCATTCAGGTAGTAGTTGTAGAATGTCTCGCCGACCTTTTCCAGTTGCAAGTCTGTGGCAAACAATTGTGGCATCATCTGGGCATAAGGCCATCCGTCTGCCATCGTTTCGGTTGGAGAAGCCAAAATATAATCCGCTTTATTTCTAAGCTCATAGGTGCACTCCACGCTTGCCATATAGCAGGCATCGAACAGAATGAAGTCAAATACATGATCCGGCAAACCTTTTGCCAGATCGTCTATCTCCAACCAGTTGCTGCCGTCCTGGCCAAATGCTTTCAGCATATTCTGGTAGTCGGAAGGAAGCCAGGCTGTCCCGTGGCTCCATAAATCCAAGCCATAGCTGTCTGCCGGATATAGGGATATCACTTCTTTGATCACGCTTAGCATCACGGACGGATCCGCCGAGTTTTGCTTTTCGTAGTCTTTGATGTGGAATTTATTTACAATGCCGTTCTCTTCCTTGATTTGGAGAAGTTCCGGATTCGATCCCTTCGGGGCATAGTAAACGATCAGATTACCTCCGTTGAGGTTTTTAGCAGTTGCTCCCTCCACCATGCTTGCAATGTTTTTAGCGGCATAACTGTCGAGGCTGTTGTTTGCCATCATATAAACTAAAATGGTACGTGTTGGACGGGGTTCCGGAGTTTCGTCATCCGAACAACCGGTAAATCCCAGACAAAGGGTGATAAATAGTGCGATAAGTTTAAATTTCATATGCCCCCAATACTGAATAAATTATTTTCGACAAAGATATACAATTAATCCGTTTGGTATGTGTATTTAATATCAAATGTGTTTATATACAAATAGATTTTACATATCTTTGTTTCTTAATACGATTGGTAAATCAACGAGAATATGTCTATGAAGAGGCTATACTTTGTTTTTCTTTGTTTGTGTTGCGCTCTCTGTGCCCGGTCGCAGGTGGTTGCTGTTAAGACAAATTTGCTGTATGATGCGACCACCACTTTCAATTTGGGGGCAGAGGTTGCATTTAATAAACATTTTTCACTGGATATATCGGGCAATTATAATCCTTGGACTTTTTCGGAGGATAAATCCATTAAGCACTGGCTGGTGCAGCCGGAGGTGCGTTATTGGTTGCACGAACGGTTTAACGGGCATTTCTTTGGTGTTCATGGGCTGTATGCCGATTATGATGTGGCCGGCAAAACACTCTTGAATGTGATGAAATCCGGCTATGCTTATGATGGTAATGCCTACGGAGGCGGCCTTTCGTATGGTTACCAGTTGTATCTTTCTCCTCATTGGAATATCGAATTTACAGCCGGTGTCGGATATGTCCGGTTCAAATATGACAAAACACCTTTCCCTTCAAACCAGGAGTCGGAAGGAAGTTATCGTAACAACTATTTCGGACCGACCAAGTTGGGGGTAAGTATTATCTATATTATTAAATAAGAGTCTTATGAGAACTACTCTATATATATTGATTTCCCTTTTTGCCGTCTTGTTCTGCCGGGCGCAGGAGTTGTCTTCCGATTATCGGGGAATGATCTATGTAAAAGAAAATTGCGTCGAGCAGCAGGGGGATAACCTTTTGTTGGATTTGGAAATCGACTTGTCGGGATTGCCCGTTGGACGCTATCAGAGCTTGGCCTTGGTGCCGATGCTTCGGGATGGACGCGATTCGTTGATGCTCCAACCGATAGTGGTGAACGGTGCCAACAAGCAGAAAATGTATGAGAGGACGCTTGCCTTTAAAGGAAAAACAGTTGCCGATGACGGCGCTTATCTGGTTATTAAAAACAAACCGACCCAGCTTCGTGAGATTGCCTACAGGCAAGAGATCCCTTTCCTGTCCTGGATGAAAGGCGCAGAACTGGTCCTGGTCGGACAGCTTAAAGACTATGACGGCATAACGCAGCAGGTTTACATGAATGTCTTGACGGATAACCTGATTTTTTAGATTCGTTTCTTGGCATATTGTGCTCTTCGAATGCAAAGTATATTAAAATAAACCGGATATGCTGATTTTATAAAGGTAAACGACTGCCGAATCTCGTGATTTTTAATTAAGTTTGCCAGTCCGTTCAAGGATATGATTCTAAAACCAATATTATAAATTAAAATACAAACGCTATGGCAACAACTCCTTTCAAGTATCAGGCTCCATTCCCATTGGGCCCGGATACAACAGAGTATTATCTGCTTACAAAAGATTATGTTTCGGTTTCCGAATTTGAAGGAACGCCGGTTCTGAAAGTGGCCAAAGAAGGTCTTACGGCAATGGCTAACGCTGCTTTCCGTGATGTCTCTTTCATGCTTCGCCGTTCACACAACGAACAGGTTGCAAAGATTCTGAGCGATCCGGAAGCAAGTGATAACGATAAGTATGTAGCGTTGACTTTCCTGCGTAACGCTGAAGTTTCTGCTAAAGGTGTACTTCCTTTCTGCCAGGATACCGGTACGGCTATTATTCATGGTGAAAAAGGACAACAGGTATGGACCGGTTATTGCGATGAAGAGGCGCTGTCATTGGGCGTTTATAAAACATATACGGAAGAGAACCTGCGCTATTCGCAGAATGCTCCGCTGAATATGTACGACGAAGTGAACACGAAGTGTAACCTGCCGGCCCAGATCGATATCGAGGCTACCGAAGGCATGGAATATAATTTCCTGTGCGTAACGAAAGGCGGTGGTTCAGCCAACAAGACGTATCTGTATCAGGAAACAAAAGCGATCCTGAATCCGGGAACTTTGGTCCCGTTCATTATCGAAAAGATTAAGACGTTGGGTACGGCTGCCTGTCCTCCTTATCATATTGCAGTGGTTATCGGCGGTACTTCTGCCGAAAAGAACCTGTTGACCGTGAAGTTGGCTTCTACTCATTATTATGACAGCCTGCCGACTACGGGTAACGAATATGGACGCGCTTTCCGCGATATCGAACTGGAAAAAGAGGTTTTGGCGGAAGTTCACAAGATTGGTTTGGGTGCACAGTTCGGTGGTAAATATCTGGCACACGATATCCGTATCGTCCGTCTGCCCCGTCACGGCGCTTCCTGTCCGGTTGGTCTGGGTGTAAGCTGTTCGGCAGACCGTAACGTGAAATGTAAGATCAACAAAGACGGTATCTGGATTGAAAAGTTAGACAGCCATCCCGGTGAACTGATTCCTGAAGAATTGCGCCAGGCAGGTGAAGGCGATGCTGTTAAGATCAATCTGAACCAGCCGATGGCAGATATCCTGAAAGAATTGGATAAATATCCGGTTGCAACCCGTCTGTCGTTGAACGGTACGATCATTGTAGGCCGTGACATTGCCCATGCCAAGCTGAAAGAACGTTTGGATCGTGGTGAAGACCTGCCACAGTATATCAAGGATCATCCTATCTATTACGCTGGTCCGGCTAAGACTCCGGCTGGTATGGCTTGCGGCTCGATGGGCCCGACGACTGCCGGTCGTATGGACTCGTATGTCGGCCTGTTCCAGAGCCACGGCGGTAGCATGGTTATGTTGGCAAAGGGTAACCGTAGCCAGCAGGTGACGGATGCTTGCCAGAAATATGGCGGTTTCTATTTAGGAAGTATCGGTGGTCCTGCTGCTATCCTGGCACAGAACAATATCAAGAGCATCGAATGTGTGGAATATCCTGAATTAGGTATGGAGGCCATCTGGAAGATCGAAGTGGAAGACTTCCCAGCATTTATCCTGGTCGATAACAAGGGCAATGATTTCTTCAAACAGATCAAGCCGCGTTGCACTTGCGGAAAGTAAGAATCTATTATAGATGCATAAAAAAAGCCTGTCGCTCATAAGAGGACAGGCTTTTATTTTATCGGAAAACTATCTTAGTCTCTGTATTCCCGGCGCGGTCCGCGATCTCCGCGATCCTGACGGGGTCCACGGTCACCACCACGGTCTCCACGATCCTGGCGCGGTCCGCGATCGCCTCTTTCCGGTCTCGGCGGACGTTCTTCGTAACCTTCTGGCTTCGGCAGCAATACCTTGCGGGAAAGTTTGAATTTTCCGGTCTTCTGGTCGATATCTACCAACTTAACGGAAATTGTATCGCCTTCTTTCAAGCCAGCCTGTTCAACTGTTTCCAGACGTTTCCAGTCGATTTCGGAAATGTGCAGCAAACCGTCTTTACCCGGCATGAATTCAACGAATGCACCGTAAGGCATAACAGATGAGATCTTGCCTTCGTAGACTTCGCCTACTTCCGGTACTGCTACGATACCTTTGATTGCGCGGATTGCAGCATCGATCGTATCTTTATTTGTTCCGGAGATTTCAATTTTGCCAACTCCGTCTTCTTCTTCAATCGTGATTGTAGCACCAGTCTTTTCCTGGATACCCTGGATGATCTTTCCGCCCGGGCCGATAACAGCACCGATAAATTCTTTACCGATAACCATCGTTTCGATTCTCGGAGCATGCGGTTTCAATTCTTCGCGAGCTTCAGGCTGTGCTTCCATAATCTTGCCCAAGATGTGCATACGGCCTTCTTTTGCCTGGGCCAATGCGTTTTCAAGGATTTCGTATGACAGGCCGTCTACCTTGATATCCATCTGGGTAGCCGTGATACCGTCTTTTGTTCCCGTTACCTTGAAGTCCATGTCACCCAAGTGGTCTTCGTCGCCCAGGATGTCGGACAGGATCGCGTAGTTCTGACCTTTGTTTTCGGAAATCAGACCCATTGCGATACCGGATACCGGTTTCTTCATCGGAACACCTGCATCTCTCAATGCGAGAGTACCGGCGCATACGGTTGCCATTGAAGAAGAACCGTTAGACTCCAAGATGTCGGAGATTACACGTACTACGTAAGGATAGTCTGTCGGGATCATACGTTTCAGAGCGCGGTGAGCCAGGTTTCCGTGACCGATTTCACGACGGCCAACACCACGGGATGCTTTTGCTTCGCCAGTGGAGAACGGAGGGAAGTTGTAGTGCAACAGGAAACGTTCTTTGCCGTGATTCAGAACATCGTCGATCATCTTTTCATCAGACTTCGTTCCTAATGTAACGGTAGACAATGATTGTGTTTCACCACGTGTAAAGATGGCAGAACCATGAGGGCCGGGCAGGCAGTCTGTCTCGATCCAGATCGGACGGATTTCAGTTGTCTTACGACCATCCAGGCGCTTTCCTTCGTCGAGGATAGCACGGCGCATGGCTTCTTTTTCTACATCGTGATAGTAACGGCCGATCATTTCAGCCTTTTCGTCAGTCAGCTCTTCTTCAGAGAACTGGGCTTTATATTCTTCAACTACTGCTTCGAATGCTTCGGCACGCTGATGTTTGTCTGTCCCGGAAGTGGCAACAGCATAAGCTTTTGCATAACATTTTTCGTGTACATCCTTGCGCAGTTCGTCATCGTTTACTTCGTGGCAGTATTCGCGTTTTACCATCTTGCCGCAAGCTTCAGACAGTTCAAGCTGTGCCTGGCACTGTACTTTGATAGCTTCGTGTGCGACTTTGATCGCTTCCAGCATTTCGGATTCCTGAACTTCGTCCATTTCGCCTTCCACCATCATGATGTTGTCGATAGTAGCGCCCACCATGATATCGATATCTGCTTTTTCCAATTCAGAGAACGTGGGGTTAACTACATATTTACCATCGATACGGGCAACGCGACATTCGGAAATCGGTCCGTTGAAAGGAATATCCGATACGGCTAATGCGGCAGATGCTGCCAAACCGGCCAGTGCATCCGGCATATCTTCACCGTCTGCAGAGAATAATATAACGTTTACGTATACTTCTGCGTGGTAATTGTCAGGGAAAAGAGGGCGGAGGGCACGGTCAACCAAACGAGAGGTCAGGATTTCGTAGTCAGAAGCTTTGCCTTCTCTTTTTGTAAAGCCTCCCGGAAAACGGCCAAATGCCGAGAATTTTTCTTTGTACTCTACTTGTAACGGCATGAAGTCAACACCCGGGTTTGCATCTTTAGCGGCGCAAACAGTAGCCAGCAACACTGTGTTGCCCATACGCACGGTAACAGAACCGTCCGCCTGTTTTGCCAATTTCCCGGTTTCGATGGTGATGGTTCTTCCATCAGCCAATTCGATCGTCTTGTTAATTGGATTAAGCATAATCTTTTTCTTATTTTTCTATCTGTAAAAATTGGTGCAAATGTAATGAAAGTTTATCTGTAAACGTGTGAAAATGAAAATAAAAAACATGAGAAAAGTTCTTTTTTTGAAAAATAGCGGGAAGATTTAGCGAATAATAGTGTCACAATTGTAAATTAATGTATATTTGCAGCGGATTAAAACAAGAAGTAAAGAAATGAAGAAACAAATATCCACACGATTGTTGGCTACATTAGGACTGTGTATGTTCTTATTCTCGGCTTGTAACAACTCTTCCGAATTTACGGTGAAGGGCGTTGTTTCAGGAGCGGACGGTCAGCTTATGTATTTAGAAAACGTAGGAATTTCGAATGTCGTGACGCTCGACTCCATCAAGTTGGCTTCCGGAGGGAAGTTCAAGTTTACGGAGAAACGTCCTGAATATCCGGATTTTTATCGTCTGCGCTTGAATAACCAGAAGATAAATTTCTCTATAGATTCGACGGAGACGGTTTCTATTCTTGCAGATGCCGGTGCTTTTGCAACCTCTTATTCCGTGGAAGGTTCTGAAAATTCAAAAGCCATTAAGGCGATTACGCTGGCGCAATTGGATGCGAACCAGGCTATCAGCCGTTTGCGTAAGGACTATGAAGATAAGATGATTTCGGATACGACTTACCGTTCCAAAGTGTTGGCTGCTGCCGATGCTTATAAGGAGATTGCCCGTAAGTATATCTATTCGGCGCCGATGTCTACGGCCGCTTATTTCGCATTGTTCCAGCAGATTGATGGCCTGTTGTTCTTTGACTTGTATGATCGAAACGATGTGAAAGCATATGGCGCTGTTGCCACCAGCTACGATCATTATTATCCGGAAAGTCCGCGTTCCAAACATTTGTATAACCTGACTTTGCAGTCGATGAAGGTGCTTCGCGCCCAGCGTCCGGTCGATTATAGTAATGTGGAAACCAAAGAAATATCATTCTTGGATATCGAATTGCCCGATGTTCGGGGTGAAGTGGTGAAACTCTCCGACGTTGCTCCCGGCAAGGTTGTCCTGATAAACTTTACGGCTTATCAGACGGAATGGTCACCGGCTTTGAATATGGCATTGGGTGAATTATATACAAAATATCATGGTCAGGGACTTGAGATTTACCAAGTATCCTTGGATAGCGATTCTCATTTCTGGAGGAACGGAGCGTCTAATTTGCCCTGGATTTCTGTTCGTGATCCGCAGTCTGTTTATTCTCAGGTGGCAGGTTTGTACAATGTGAAGCAGTTGCCTGCTCTCTTCATCCTTGACCGTAAAGGAAACCTGGTTAAGCGTGTTGAAGACGTGAAAAAACTGGAAGCGGATGTGAAAGCTGTACTTTAATGTATGACAGCTAACATTCAGATTTATATGTTATAAAGCATTTTGCAAAGATTGCCGATCTTAAAAAGATCTTTTATCTTTGCAAAGTCTGAAAATAAGAGAAAGAGGAGTTCCGGCCAAGCAGTTGGTCGGGATTCTTTTTTTATTGTGCGGTAATCAATAATAACATTTTAAAGTAATAGGAGGATTTAGTATGGCAGTAAGCTATATGACGAAAGATGGTTATGATAAGATTTTAGCTGAAATCAATTATCTGGAAACCGTGAAGCGTCCGGAAATATCTGCCCAGATTGCAGAAGCCCGTGACAAAGGCGATTTGTCTGAAAATGCAGAATATGACGCTGCAAAAGAAGCGCAAGGTATCATGGAGGCGAAACTTGCTCAGTTGAAAGGACTGATCTCTAATGCCCGCCTGATAGACGAAACCCGTGTGCAGACAGACGAAGTCCAGATTCTGAACAAGGTCAAGATTAAGAATATCAAGAATAACGCAGTTATGACATATACATTGGTCTCTGATTCGGAAGCGAACCTGAAAGAGGGAAAGATCGCAGTCAGTACTCCGATTGCACAGGGACTGATGGGTAAGAAGGTTGGTGACATCGTGGAGATCAAGGTGCCGTCCGGTGTGATGAGTTTTGAGATTATGGATATATCTATTTAATATCATATAGTATGGCATCAATATTCAGCAGAATTGTGGCAGGCGAGATTCCTTGCCATAAGGTAGCGGAAGACGAAGAGTTTTTCGCCTTCCTGGACATCAATCCGGTGGCTACAGGCCATACGCTGGTGATCCCGAAGAAAGAGGTCGATTATATTTTCGACATAGATGATCCTATGCTCGGGCGTATGATGGCATTTGCTAAACGTGTGGCTCGTGCACAAGAAGCGGCTATCCCCTGCAAACGGGTCGGTTTGGCTGTGATGGGATTGGAAGTGCCTCATGCGCATATTCACTTAATTCCGATTCAAAAAGAGTCTGATATGTATTTTGGCGGAAAGAAAATGGAGGTTACGCAGGACGTGCTCGCAGACACCGCCACACGGATAAGAAATGCCTTTAAATAAATAGGACGAAGTCTTTTACAATAGAAAACTTTATGTATATTTGTGACCGCTTCTCCCTCATAATGACAATATTGTGAAGGAGGAAGCGGTTTTTTTATAAAGATTCATTAGTGGTTTTTACTCATAAATTTGTTAACCTTAGAAGAAAGGCCATCCTTGTGAAAGGACGGCCTTCTTTTTTTTAACACACAATCATTCTTCTATTCAACTTGGGTTATGGAACCACTTCCAAGAATGCTTTTCCCTTTTATGTTCGGACTGCCCTTATACCGGATCTCTCCGCTTCCCATCATTTTTGCGGAAATTTCCTTATTGGCTGTTATCTCTATCTCGCAACTTCCGGCTGTTTTACAAGTCAGGTTGTCTGTCAGCAAGTCGAATGCCTTGATAGTACAGCTTCCGGCACTTTTTATGTCCATATTCTCTGCCTTCCCACTCAGGTTGATTTCCCCGCTCCCGGCGATTTCACATTCCAGACGGTTGACGGTAATGGAATCTGCCCTGATAGTTCCGCCTCCGGCTAAGCTGATTTCCAGTTTATTGGTTGTGAGTCCTTTGCCCAGATTGCAATTGCCTCCGCCTGCCATCTTGATTTCTTCGAGGGTTGTCGAGTTGGTGGTTATGACGAACCGGGTAGGATTGATCCATGTATGTTTGCTCTTGGGTTTGATTGTCAGTTCTTTGTCGTCTGTCTCGACTTTCAGCATGTCCATGATGTTCTGATCTGTTTCTATTTTCAAATAAGGAACATCGTCAGACTGTACATAAGTGAGCTCGATATTGTCTCCCTCGATATGGAGCTCATTGTAGTCCCTGATCGAAATCTCCTGACTCACAATGTTGCCGTTTCCGCGAACCCTGTTCGTGTGGCAGGAGCATAGGAACCCTGCCATCGCGATATAGGTTACTATGTATATGAAAAATAGATATGCCTTTTTCATGTTTGTTGTTTTATTTAGGTGTTGAAGAAATTATACCAGGGTAATGTACTCCATCCGTTTATTCCGGTTTGATAGAAGTAAGCGACACTAAGTGCAACGGATATTATCCACAGGATCAAAAGCGTCCATTTAGCCGTGTTAGGCAACGGCTTGGCTTTGAACAGCTGCATGCAGATAGCATATACCAAAGCAAAGATCGGAATGCCAATGAGTAAAATGAATCCGATGCAACCCATGATTGCCAATGGGATCGGTGTCCCTGCCAGCAGGTCGGCTCCGAACGGGGAGAGGTGATAAAGGACACCCGTTCCTCCCGCAATAAGGGCAAATGTAACGACTACCAGTATAAAGGCGACAAGCAACAACGGCGGTAGCAGGATAATTCCGATCAATATGGCGAAGAATTTGAGGATAAAGCCGACCACATTGACAAACAGGTCTGCCAGCTGTTGCAAGAAACTTCTTGGCTTGTCTGAATTCACATAATCGTTTACATTGTTGGATACTTTCTCAAATCCGTCGGTCACTGTTTTGCCTATATTTTCGAGAGTCACGCTCTTTCCACGCATCATCAGCTTATCGGCTGCGGTTCGTGCTAACGGCATCACCAACCATAGTATGAGGTAGAGAATGACGATCGGTACATATGGTGTGGGTATGAAAAGTAAAATGATCATGATCAGGCGTATGGCCGTTATATCCCAGCCCATATAGGCCGCAATACCGCTGGCGACCCCGCCTAATACGCGGTTATCCGGGTCACGCATCAGTTTTTTTCTTCCTCCGGTTGTTTCTTCTTCCTGGAAGGTGTGTGCTTTGGACTCTTCCCGGACGTATTCCTTTTCGTCCTCGCCGCCAAACAGCTCTTCCGGTTTTCCCATGCGCTTGATTACTTCCTCGACGTGTTCGATTGTGATGACTTCATGCCCCAATCGTACCCGTTCGTTGAATAATTCGGATATGCGCATTTCAAAATCGTTCATAATCTCTTCCGATCCTTCTTCTTTGCGGAAATGGATGCGGAGGTTTGCTAAGTACTTATCGAGCAGTTGATATGCATCTTCGTCAATGTGGAATACTGTTCCTCCCAAATTAACTGTAAGTGTCTTCTTCATTGTTGTCTGATTTTAATTATTTCTGATGTGGTTTATTGTGTCGTTCAATTCCTGCCACGAAATTTCCAGTTCTCCGAGGAATTCTTCCCCTTTCGGTGTGAGCTGGTAATATTTGCGAGGCGGCCCTTGAGTAGATTCTATCCACTGGTAACTTAACAATTCGCTGTTTTTTAATCTCGTCAACAGGGGATATAGAGTACCTTCCACTACAATCAATTTAGCTTCCTGTAACTTCTGGATAATGTCAGAGGTGTACGCCGGCTCTTTTTTGAGGAGCAATAGAATACAGTATTCCAGTGTTCCCTTTCTCATTTGTGATTTTACGTTCTCTGCATTCATGTTATATTGTTTTATGTTGCAAATATATGTATTGCCTATGTACTATGCAATACATACTACTATGTTTATCCTAATTTAACATTGCTATTGCACAAATCAGGCGATTTTGTGTAAAAAACAGCCCTCTCCCATAGTAAATAGAACAGAAAAGAGTACTTTTGCAGCATCAAATCAAAACAAAGAATCATGATTTACTACCACTATGCCGAGTTGATCCATCGTCAAGCGGAGAAATATGGTTCCCGTACAGCATTAAAACACCGTGATAATGCGACCGGGAAATGGTTGAAAATATCTTGGAGGGAGTTTTCAGACAAAGTGATGCTTACGGCCAAGGCCATGGCTGAGTTTGGAATAGAAGTACAGGAAAACATCGGGGTTTATTCACAAAATATGCCGCAATGCTTATACACTGATTTTGGCGCCTATGCGAACCGGGTGGTTTCGATTCCAATGTATGCGACAAATTCTCCGGGACAAATCGAATACATAATTAATGATGCCGGCATACACACTCTGTTTGTCGGTGAACAGTTGCAGTATAACAATGCATTTAAGGTGCAAAAGGACTCGCAATTCCTGAAGCGCCTGATCATATTTGATCCCGCTGTCAAATTGAATCCGGAGGACAAGACTTCCATTTATTTTGATGATTTCCTGCGGTTGGGTGACAATGCCCATGTCGAAACAACTGTGAAAATCCGTATGAACGAGGCTGTTCCGGAGGACTTGGCTACCATTATATATACTTCCGGTACGACCGGAGAGTCGAAAGGCGTCATGCTTCATCATTCCAATTACCTGGAAGCGATGCGTATTCACGATATCCGTCTGCCGATGGTTACGGACAAGGATCTTTCGATGTGCTTCCTTCCCTTGACTCATATTTTCGAGAAAGCGTGGTCTTACTATTGCCTGCATAAAGGGGTGGCGATTGCCATTAACCAGGACCCGAAGATGATTCAAAAGACATTGCCGGAGGTGCATCCTACATTGATGTGTAACGTTCCCCGCTTTTGGGAGAAAGTATATGCCGGTGTGCATGACAAGATCAATTCGTCTTCTCCGGCCATGAAAAAGATTTTCCTGGATGCTATCGAGACAGGACGCCGGTATAATCTGGAATATAAGAATAAAGGCATTCCGGCTCCTTGCGGATTGAAGTTGAAGTTTGAGTTTTACAACCGGACTGTCTTTATGCTTCTGAAAAAGGTCTTGGGTATCGAACGTGGACGCCTTTTCCCGGTGGCGGGTGCACCTCTTTCTGATACGATCAATGAATTTCTGCAATCGGTTAATATCCCGATTGCTTACGGTTATGGATTGAGCGAGACAACGGCGACCGTTTGCTTTTATCCGGAGATTGGATTCCAGTTCGGCTCTATCGGCGAGGTAATGCCGGATGTGCAGGTAAGGATCGATCCGGAGAACAGTGAGATTTTAGTAAAAGGCAAGACGGTGATGTCCGGCTACTATAATAAACCGGCTGAAAATAAAAAAGCATTTACCGAAGATGGTTTCTTCCGTACCGGAGATGCCGGACGGTTAGAAGGAAATACACTGTTCTTTACGGAACGTATCAAGGACTTATATAAGACCTCAAACGGTAAATACATTGCTCCGCAGGCAATCGAGATGGCGATGAGCGGAGATAACTTTATCGAGCAGATTGCTGTTATCGGCGACCAGCGTAAGTTTGTCAGCGCTTTGATCGTGCCGGCCTATTCATTGCTGGAAGAGTATGCCGGAGAGAAGAGGCTAACCTTCAATAGCCGTGAAGAGCTGGTAAACCATAAAGAAATTCTCCGTCTGATAGAGACGCATGTGGAGGAACATCAGAAGAACTTAGCCTCCTACGAGAAGATCAAGCGGTTCACCTTGTTGCCTGAACCGTTTATGATGGGCTGCGAGCTGACGGATACGCTTAAATTGCGCCGTCCGATTGTCCTGCAGAAATATGCGGAACAGATCGAAGCGATGTATGCGGAATAATTTAGTATCTTTGTCGCCAATTACAAAATAAAGGATAAAAGATTATGATCACATCAGACCAACTACACAACGTGTTGGAGCGCGAGCAAGCGCTGAGGGGGTATCTTTGACATAGATGGTAAGACCATCCAGTTAGAAGAAGAAGAATTACGCACCCATGACCCCGGTTTCTGGGAAGACGCCAAACGTGCCGAAGTCCAGATGAAGAAAGTAAAAGAGCTGAAAAAGTGGATTGAGCTTTACAACGAGGTTAATGCTGCAGCGGAAGAGTTGCAGTTGGCTTATGATTATGTAAAAGAAGGGATTGTCAGCGAAGAAGAGGTCGATGAGGCCTACAGCAAAGCAATCCAGTTGGTGGAAAGCCTGGAATTTCGCAATATGTTGCGCCAGGAAGCCGACCAGATGAGTTGCGTTTTGAAGATCAACTCCGGTGCCGGCGGTACGGAAAGCCAGGATTGGGCTTCGATGTTGCTTCGTATGTACACGCGCTGGGCGGAGTCGAACGGCTATAAGATTTCTGTTGCCAACTATCAGGAAGGGGATGAAGCCGGAATCAAAACGGCAACTCTCAATATCGAAGGCGATTATGCTTACGGGTACTTGAAAGGGGAGAACGGCGTGCACCGTCTGGTTCGTGTTTCTCCTTATAACGCGCAGGGTAAACGAATGACTTCGTTTGCATCTGTATTCGTAACTCCGTTGGTCGACGACACGATTGAAGTGAAGATCGATCAGGCTGCTATCTCTTGGGATACATTCCGTTCGGGTGGTGCTGGTGGCCAGAACGTCAACAAGGTGGAATCCGGTGTACGTCTGCGTTATCAGTTCAAAGACCCCTATACGGGCGAAGAAGAAGAGATTCTGATCGAGAACACAGAGACGCGCGACCAGCCTAAGAACCGCGAGAACGCGATGCGCCAGTTGCGTTCAATCTTGTATGACAAAGAATTGCAGCACCGCATGGAAGAGCAGGCGAAGGTGGAAGCCGGCAAGAAGAAGATAGAATGGGGATCGCAGATCCGCAGTTATGTCTTCGACGACCGCCGCGTGAAAGACCATCGTACCAACTACCAGACATCCGATGTCAACGGTGTGATGGATGGTAAAATCGACGATTTCATCAAGGCTTACCTGATGGAATTCGGCGCTGAGGAAGCTGCTGAAAAGTAAGTTTTCCCCGCTAACACTTGCATATCTCGATTATAAGTCGTAATATTGCACCCGATTTCAGAGCACCGCTCTGAACAGGTCCTATAGCTCAGTTGGTTAGAGCACCTGACTCATAATCAGGGAGTCCTTGGTTCAAGCCCAAGTGGGACCACGTTGAATAACTAAGCAATTACATAATTTGTAATTGCTTTTTTTGTTTACAGAGTGTTTCACGCGTTCAGCGGATTTTTAGGCTCACCCGATAATCATAGGGGATAAATATTCATTATTTCTGAGAAGCGAAACTTCCCTGCGTTTATCGAGGCCTGTGGGATGCTAAAACAATATCTTTATTTTCAAATTATACTGTCATACTATCATAAATGCCCTTGTCTTTTTTCATCTCCTATATCACTGAACTTCAATTAAGTAACCACTCGTATTTCTTGAGACCTGGGTCTCGACAGTACCGAGCCCCGGGTGTCAATACCTTCCAGATGCGGATGTAAATGGCGTCAAAACGGGCATTTCCGGCAAAATACATAACGACTTTATGTTAAAAATATGCCCTGCCAGGACAAAATGCTCCCTTATAACTTTCAACTCCCCCGGGGGGCTTATTGTATAAAACGCTTTTTTCGGGCTCGAAAGACATCCGAAACCAAACAAATGTCAACCCACTTTTTCGGCCCGAAGAAGGGAGTTGTTCCGCTTTTCCGGCACCTTATCGCGATAAAGAGGGACTTTATCGCTCTGATCCGGCACTTTGTTGCCCTGAAGTCGGACTTCATATAGCACGAAGTCAACCTTCAGAGCGATGAAGTGCCGGGTCAAGGCTATTTTCTGCGCACCTCACGGCTACCAGTCTCCAAAAGTTCCTTGGGATATTTGGAGCGCCGTCCGTTTTATTTTGCTACAGGCGATTCTCCGGGAGTTAAGCTTTATCACTTTGTCGGCGTTTCCGCTTTCCGGCAAACAAATTGTACGCTTTCCGGAATGGGCTGCGCACCTCATTTCGTTCGGTGTCAGCCGGAGAGACTGAAACCATGAAAAGAGTCAATCCAAAATCGATCGAGATTTCGGACGAAATAGAAAAACGGCCGAAACAGGGGTTATTGTCTTTTTCTTTATTTGCAGGAGGTTCAAAACTTCTTAGAAATGCCCTGTTTTAACACTTTTGACACCTTGCTTTTTCAATGAAATGCCACAAAATGATAGTTAAACGGAGTCTTCATGAAGGTTAAAAGATAGTTGAAATAAGAACTATCATGACCATATGTCATGATATTCAATGCCATACGGGAAGTATGATGGTATGACAGTTCTTTCTCAAAAACTTTATGTAGAAGCTCACTTCTTGGCAGGTTTAAACGGATCCGTATAACCTGCCTTATCCTTGTGGTTATCCCCAATGATTATCGGGTGAGCCACACATCCCTCATAAATCATTCTATCTGCCGGGTTGTCCGCTCCTTAACGGCACCTCCGGATGGTTCGCGACCATCTTGCGGAAAATCGGGTAAGCCTTCTTCGCACTTATCCCAATGGTTTGCCTTGGAACTTACCGATTGTTTTTAGTATCGGATTCCGACCTCCGTTCCTTCCCATTTGTCGCAGAATGCGGTAACGGGGAAATTGTTTTCGTTATATTTATATGTATAAGTGACGGAAGAGATGTCGCCTTCGCTGTTTTCAGACGTTATCTTGGTTATGTTGTTCCGGCGGTTCAGGAACTGGATATACTTGAAGTCGTTTTGGTTGGAGTATAGGTAATACCACCAGCCCAGAAGCCACATCGGTAATTCCGTATGGCTGATGCTTCCGGAAGCGTTGTCATATTCGTATGTATATTTTACCAGCAGGTTGGATTCTTTGTCGAACACTTCCTGCTTCAGCAGTTGCCGTGTGGCAGGGTCGAAACTTAGAAGAGCATACCGGTCGCCTTCCTCAAGTTGCTCCTTTCCGTTTGCTCCCCACCGGTAAATGCCGGTAAAGGTTATTTTGGCAGGCAAGCCGTTCGTGTCGAGTTCCACTTCTTCCACATAACTTATGTCAAGAGCCGGTTCACCGCCCCTGCTTACTTCGAAGGTATTATCACCGGTCTTTGTGAAGTCTACCCAGCCATGTCCGTCGGCAACATCTTTAGGCGGTGTATAGGAAATACCGGAAAATTCACCGTTCTCATAATTGAAATGAGTTGCATGCCCGTCCGGGTCCTGGATTCTGGAAAGCTTGTTGCCGTCATAAGTAAAGGAAGCTGTAAGCTGTCCGTTTGAAAGCAGGGCGCTGGGGCATCCGTCTATGCCTGTCAGCTTGATGTCGTCGTTATCACTGCAAGAGAATAAAGCCAGCCCTGCCACTGTGAGTATGCCGGACATGATAGTTGAAAATAACTTGTTCATAATAATATCTGGTATTTGTTTCTAATTAGATGATGAATCAAGGATTGGAATAGTTGCATCATTGGCCGAAGCAATATCCGGTTTAACAGAGGCAACAGTCGGAATGTGGAATAAATTCCTATATTTGTATCTCAATTGATTATTGTAAATGCAAAATAAGGATGTCGAGAGCCTCTGCGGATAAAACGGACCTGAAAGGTTTCGAGCAACTGTTCAATCAGTTGCAGCCTCGACTCTATGCTTATTGTTGTAAATATATAGAGGATAGCGAGCTTGCACGGGATATTGTTCAGGAATGTTTCATTAGTCTGTGGGAGAATTACGAAAGTGTGCAGATATCCTATGAGTTCTACTTGTTCAAGGCTGTACACAATCGCTGCCTGTCTCATTTCCGTTCCGAACGAGTGCATGCCGAATATGCCAACTCAGTCAAGATGAAGATCAAAGAAATCGAGATTCATCCCGAATTGCCTTATCCTTTGACAGAACTTTATGTGAAAGAAGTCAATGCCTTGCTTCAGGAAAGTATTTCCAAACTTCCGGAAAAATGCCGCCTGATTTTCATGATGAGCCGCTACCAGAATATGAAAAGTCAGGAAATCGCTGATGTCTTGGCTATTAGTGTCCGTACGGTAGATGCCCAGATATATAACGCATTGAAAATATTAAAGATAAAGCTGAAAGATTACCTGCCGGTATTGCTGTTGCTCTTCCCTCATTTCTTCCGTTAATAAAAAAAGTGCATTTGTGTCTAAGTAGTAACTCAGGCTCGTGCGTCATTCTAACAAAGAGCATGAGTTATGAAAGAATCTGTCGATATACTAATTATATCTTACCTGAAAGGAGAAGCTACACCGGAACAGCAGAATGAATTGTTGGCCTGGCTTGAAGCGGATGTGGAAAACAAACTCTATTTTCGGTCTATCAAGGATGTCTATGACTTGGGGCGGATAGAATCAGATTTATTAAATAGCCAGGTAGACCGTCAATGGAAAAAGTTTTTGGATCATGTTCTTCCTTCCCGCCGGAATCATCGTTGGTTGCAATTGGGGAAAAATATGCTTCGCTATGCCGCAGTCTTTATGTTCGGATTGGTTTGTATGCAGCTCATTTCCTATTTTGCTGATAAGAGAGAGGTGTCTTCCCGCTTGACTAAAATAGAGACTGGAGTAGGAGAGCGCTCGAAAGTGAGCTTGCCGGACGGTTCGACTGTTTGGGTGAATGCTTGCAGTTCGATTAGTTATGATGGGGCTTTCGGGGAAAAGGACCGTACGGTTCATATGAAAGGAGAAGCCTATTTTGAGGTAAAGAAAGATTCTACCAGGCCCTTTCTTGTTCATGCAGACCAATTTACTTTCCGGGTAACAGGGACTTCTTTTAATGTGTATGCTTTCGATGACGATCATGAAATGAGTCTTGCCTTAATTGAAGGATCAGTGACGGCAGAGAAGGGGACTTATTCGGAGAAAATCCGGCCTGGCGAAGTTTTGGTTTATGACAAAACACATGCGAAAATCAGTCACAAGCAGCTTATTACCAGCTCGTACACTGCTTGGCGCTATGGAGAAATGTTTTTTGATAAGATGACATTCGAGGAACTGACTCTCCGGTTGGAACGTAATTTCAATGTAAAGTTTAAGTTTGAGAATCAGAAGATAAAAAAAGAATCATTCGGCGGTTCTTTCCGCAAATATGAATCGCTGGAAACTATTATGAAAGTGATCAGTACCAGTACGCCTGTCAAATACCGGATAGAGAAGGATACTGTGTATATTAAATAATTGAGTCGTTAACATTTGAATCTAATATGGAGGGGATTGCCTATGAAGTAAGGAAAAAGAGAAACAAATAGATAAAAAGCCGGGATAAGGTGGCACTTATCCCGGCTCGAATATCAAACAACTAAATTAATTGTCTAATATCATAATCGTACAACAAAGATATGAAAAAAGAATATTTAATCAAAGGTGTCATGCTTTTGATACCACAAAAAATATGGCTAAAAATGAAGCTGATAACAATCTTCTTGTTCCTTGTTACATTCTGCTTGCAGGCCAATAACACGTATTCTCAAAATGCAACTGTTAACCTGAATTTAGAGAATGTGTCCCTGACGGACGTTTTCAGAGAGATAGAGAAACAGTCGGATTACCGCTTTTTCTTTAACAGCACGGTTTTAAACGCAGTGAAGAAACAAAACGTGAAAACCGGAGAAAAAAGTATCACCGCCATCCTGGACCAACTTTTTGAGGGAACGGATATCGGCTATAAATTGATTGATAGATATATTGTCATAACTTCAAAGAAAGATGATATAAGTAAGCTGTTGACAAAATCCGATGCTTCCATACAGATTGTCGGGTTAGTTACGGATGAGGCCGGTGAACCGGTTTCGGGTGTCAGTGTGAGCCTGAAAGGTTCGACTGTTGGAACGATTACGGATGTTGATGGGAAATATACGATCAATGTGCCGACCACAAAGGCAGTATTGGTCTTTTCCTTTATCGGTTATGTCTCCCAGAATATAACGGTAGGCAGCCGTTCTGTCATCAATGTCAAGTTGAAAGAAGACAATCAGATGATCGAAGAAGTGGTTGTAATCGGCTATGGTTCTGTAAGGAAGAGTGATTTGACAGGATCTGTTTCGCAGGTTCGTTCGACTGTCCTCGAAAATCAGGCTGTTTTAAGCGATCCTGTGCAGGGGTTGCAAGGGAAGGTCGCAGGTTTGGACATTACAGTCGGTAATAAACCTGGTGACACCTCTACTCCGATTATCCGTGGCTATAATTCTCTGAATGCAGGGAATGATCCGTTAATTGTTTTGGACGGAGCTCCTTTCGGAGGGAAAATATCCGATATCAATCCCGCTGAAATTGAAGCGATAGATGTGCTGAAGGATGCGTCTTCAACAGCTATATATGGTTCGAGAGGCTCTAATGGTGTTATTATCATTACAACAAAGAGAGGGAAGATGGACGGTAAAGTATCTGTCTCTTATGATGGCTTTGTCGGGATTTCCAAATCGTTTAAAGATTATAACATGATGTCCGGTGATAAATGGGCGAACTACCTGAGAGCCGCAAATCCGGGAAAAACAGATGCTGAATTGTTTGTTGGAGTTACAGATATTCTGGAAAGCCGGAATTATGTGGATTGGCAGGATGAAATGTTTTCCGGTACAGGTTTCCAGACAGATAATAATATTACGGTGAATGTTGGTAAAGATAATATGTCTAATCTGATCGTGCTGGGATATAATAAGAATCAGAGTATAATCGACAACATGTCAAGCGAACGTTTCAGTATGCGCTTAAATGGTGATGTGAAACTCTTTAATCGGTTAAAGCTGGGATATTCGGCCATGTATTCGCATCGTAAGACTGATAATGGGAATAATAGTGTATTCCAGAATGGTACGACTCTTAATCCGGTTACTCGAATATATGATGAAGAGGGGGCATTGGCGTATTATCCGAGTCCCTATTGTGAAAGTTATATGCAAATAAATCCCATGTATTATGTAAGTGATGAATATCTGGAGAATCAGTCTTTTAGAGATCGAGCTTTCTTTAATGTCTCTGCTGAATTGGATATTATTGAAGGTTTGAGTTTCCGTACAAGTTTGACTCCTGATTTCCAGTTTGTAGAAGATGGAAGCTACAACAGTCCATATATGAATTTGATGTCATATAATTCGTTGTCATATAAGAAAACAACAGAGAAGTCCTTGACTTTTACAAATATATTAAAGTATGATAAACGGGTAGGCATTCATAATATGAGTGTATCTGCCGTACATGATATGCAGACCTATTCGACCGACTATGTGCAATTGACAGGTTCGGATGTCCCTTATTATGGAAAATGGTATAATGTAAATGAAGCGCCGGATATTTTTGGGCGTACATCGTCTTACTCAAAATGGTCATTGCTTTCGTTCATGGGACGTATCAATTATACCTTGATGGACAAGTATCTGCTGACCTTGACCGGGCGTTATGATGGTTCATCCCGTTTGGCGAAGGGAAATAAGTGGGATTTCTTTCCTTCTGTCGCTTTGGCATGGCGTATTAATTCAGAGGCCTTTATGCAGAATGTAGATGCGGTTTCGAATTTGAAAATGAGGTTGAGCTGGGGGAATACAGGCAATACTGCGATTGGCAGTTATTCCACTTTAGGTGCATTTTCTAAATATCCGTATGTTATGGGAGTTGGTGAAGAATCTGCAATGGGATATTTACCGCAAGAACTGGCTAATCCGGGATTAGGTTGGGAACGTACAGAAGAGTTTAACATTGGTTTTGATTTCGGCTTCTTTCGGAACCGGATCGAAGGAACGCTTGATCTGTATCGCCGGGATACGCATGATTTGTTGATGAAACGTTTGTTGCCGATTACAACCGGCTATAATGAAACTTGGCAAAATATCGGTAAAACGAGGAATACAGGTATAGAAGTCTCACTAAATACAGTTCCTTTTGTGAATAAGAATTGGGAGTGGACTGTCGGTTTGACTTTTGCCTATAACAAAAATGAAATTATAGAATTGTACGATGGTCTGACACAAGACAGGGGTAACAAATGGTTTGTGGGTAAACCTTTACAGGTTGAGCTCTTGTATAAATATGACGGAGTCTGGCAGACAGAAGAAGTGGAAGAAGCTAAAAAATATGGCTATGAACCGGGTAATCCTAAAGTGAAAGATGTAAATCTGAATGGTAAATACGATCAGGATGACCAGTTTATTTATAATAAGATTCCGAAGTTTACCGGGGGCCTAAATACAACACTCAAATATAGAAACTTAGATTTGAATTTGTATTTCTACAGTCGTATCGGATATGGACAAAAGATCGGACTTTTGACATATGAAGCAGGTTCTTCACGAATGAATCATTTGGATGTGGATTTCTGGACTCCGGATAATCCTTCTAAAACATTCCCTAAACCTGTAGGTTCTAATACACAACCCCTATTGGATCAGAGTGATTATGCCTATCGTAATTTGTCATTCCTTCGTTTGAAGAATATCAATCTGGGATATACTTTCCCTTCACAAGTGATTGAGAAAATTAAGGCAAACCGTTTGAGGGTGTATTTGGCTGTTGATAATCCATTCGTTTGGACTTTTAATGAGTTTGAAGGGCTTGATCCGGAAAACTGCTATGCCTATAGCAGTCACCGACCGTTAACTTCTTTCGTTTTTGGATTGAATGTTTCATTTTAAAATAGAGTGATAGTATGAAAACAGTATATATTTACAGTATTTTATTTGTGGCCTGTTTATTACAGTCTTGTTCTTCTTTCTTGGATGAGACTCCATATAATAAAATTACAGCCGGCAATTTTTATACAAATGCAAAAGAGGCGGAACAGGGTGTAAATGGTTTGTATTCCCGGATGAGGACTTTGTATGGTTCCGGATATATTTTATATATGTGTGAAGCTCCTACTGATATCTGGAAAAGTGCAAAATCGATGGATATAGAATTTCAAAACTGGACTATTGATGCAACCTCCGGTAGTGTGGGTACACTTTGGAGTAATTGCTATATTACCATTAATCAGGCAAATGCAGTTCTAAAAGCATTGGAAAATAACGATATATCGGATTTGAGTGAAGGGAAGAAAAAGCAATATATAAGTGAAGCGAAATTTATCCGGGCACACCATTATTATCATTTGGTTCAACAATATGGTGCGGTTGAGCTAAAAACGGAACCAACTGAATCATTGGTTACCGAGGCTTATAAAACTTCAGAAGCTGAAATATGGAATTTTATCATAGATGAACTAAAATATTGTATAGAAAATCTTCCGGCTGAGCAAAATGTATATGGGCGTATTACAAAAGAGGCGGTTAAACATCATTTGGCGCGCGTTTATTTAACAGTTAAACGTAATGATGAAGATATTAAAGAAGCAAAACGGTTGACAGAGGAAGTCATTGCTTCTTCTCATTCTTTGCTGGGGTCTCATAAAGAATTGTGGAGTACGGATAATGTACGTAACTCTGAAGTTCTATTGCCTGTACTTTTCACGTCCAATACAGAACTAAACGGAGATGGTCAGCAACTTCATGTGATGTTTACCGCTTCCTATTCGGATCATTATCCGAAAGTGTTAGAGCGCGATTTGGCTTATGGACGTCCTTGGAGCCGTATACGACCGACATATTATTTGCAGGAATTGTATGACGCGGAAAAAGATGCTCGCTGGGAAGATTGCTATCGTACCTTCTGGCGTGTCAATAAGGAAGAAGCCACAGATATGATTTTTAGTCCATATACGAAAAAAACAGAAGAGGTTTTCTGGAAAAGAGGTGATTCGGCAATGATTATCCCAAAACACCCTTGGACAAAAGAGCAGGTAAAAGCTGTGTGGCCTGTATGGGTATGGATGCCTGATGAAATGAGAGAGGAATTACAGGATAAGATTCAGTCGGAAACTAATCCGGATGGAGAGTGGCCTTCCAATACTAAATTCCAGAGTGGCACCATGTATACAACTTTGATAAAATTGCAGGACCCATTGCGTCCGAGTGCGAATGAAATGAAGGGAGTTCGTGATGTTGTGGTTTTCCGTTTAGGTGAAACATATCTATTGGCAGCTGAGGCTTGCCATTTATTAGGTGACAATGTTAAAGCAGCTGAATATATTAATGTGATCCGAAAGCGTGCAGCTATATCTGGTAAAGAAAAAGAAATGGAGATAACGGCTACTCAGGTTAATATTGATTTCATATTGGATGAGAGAGCACGTGAGATGGCTGGCGAATTCTGCCGTTGGTATGACTTGAAACGGACTGGTAAATTATATGAGCGTATGAATAATCCGGCTATGAATGAGATAGTAGCTGGTAAATTTCAGAAATATCATGTGCTTCGTCCGATTCCGAGAGACCAATTGGCTCGTATTTCTAATCCGGAAGATTTTCCACAAAATGAAGGCTATGGCAATTAAGTTTAGAAAAATAGAATATCCGGGCATTTGTGCCTGGATATTTCTCCTTTTTATATTGAATTCTCAGTCTATTTCTGCTGCAGAATGTCATAAATCGGGTGTAAAGATTATTTTTGATACTGATATGCTGACTGATTGTGATGATACAGCGGCTTTAGGCATTTTACATAAACTGGCAGATGCGGGTGAGGTTGAGATATTAGCTACGATGGTTACCTCTTCTTATCCGATGTCAGCTCCGGTTGTGGATGTAATAAATACTTATTATAATAGGCCTTATATCCCGATTGGTGTCCCGAAAAATGACAGTGGAGTATATCGGGATAATTCATCTTTTCTGGATTCTGTTGCGATGGAATTTCCACATCGGTTAAGGTCGAATATGGAAGCCCCTGATGCTGTAGCCTTATACAGAAAAATATTAAGTGAACAGAAAGATTCTTCTATCGTTATCCTGACGGTTGGTTATATGTCAAACCTTCAGTCTCTATTAAAAAGTCTCCCGGATAGCTCTTCTTCATTAAGTGGAATGGATTTAGTCCGCAAGAAAGTAAAACTGTGGGTTTGCATGGGGGGGAATTTCCCGGTTGACGACGCGTCTGATAATGTTAACTTTACCCGTGATCCGGATGCGGCAGTGTATACGCTTACTCATTGGCCAGGAAAAATCCTTTTTGCTGGAAGAGAAATCGGGCACACCATATTTGTCGGGGATCGGTTGAAAGAAACTCCCTTGAATAATCCGGTTCGGAGAGCGTATCAATTACATCGGGAAAGAGCAAAAAACGGGCATTGGAACCATCATACAGCTGATCCAACTGCTGTTCTGCTGGCTGTGAGAGGAATATCTAATTATTGGACTTTAAGTGATTATGGGTATGTGGATATTAAAAAAAATTGTAGCTTTGTGTGGAAAGGCCATTCGGAAGGATATCAACAATATATTATACAGAAGATGGATCGTAAGGAGTTGGGGGAGATTCTGGAAGAATTGATGATAATGTCACCGAATAAACATTGAATAAAATATGAAAAAACGATTGATCTCAGTTTTTGGAATGTTACTATTCCCTCTGTTTCTTATCGCGCAACAGCGGGTGATCGTTGATACGGATATAGACTCGGATGTTGACGATGCCGGAACACTGGCGATGCTTTATACTTTGCATAAGCAGCATAAGATAAACTTGTTAGGAACTATTGTGACCAGTGATGATCCTTTTGCAGCCACTTGTGTGAGTGCTTTTAATGCGTTTTATGGGATGGGCCAGCTGCCGCTTGGCTTTTTAGAAGGGCAATCTTCCCTTAAAAACCATTCCCGCTATACAAGGCAGATTTCCGAAGAGTTTCCACACGACCTGGCATCTTGGAGAGATGCGGAAGCAGCAACTCATACATATCGAAAATTATTGGCAGAAAGTCCGGATCATTCTGTCGTGATTCTTACAATCGGTCATTTGAGTAGCTTACAAAAGCTGCTCCAGTCATCCGCTGACCAGTATTCACCGCTTAACGGGAAACAGCTGGTCGAGGCAAAAGTCAGGAAATGGTATTGTATGGGGGGACTATTCCCGGAGGGGAAAGAAGCGAATTTCTCACGTCCGGATCCGGCTTCGACCGTCTATTGTCTGGCTAACTGGACTAAAGATGTCGTGTTCTGCGGCTGGGAGATCGGTCAGCAGGTGGTTACCGGTGATGCGGCTTTAAAAGCCAAGTTGCCACGTGAACATCCTATGTATAGAGCTTATGAGTTGTATAATAATTTTCAGGGACGGGCCAGTTGGGATCAGGTAACAGCTTTTCTATTGTCAGATGAGGCATCTCGTTATTTTGAGCTGGATAATGCCGGTTCTTGCCAACTTCAGGCGGACGGCAGTAACCGATGGATTCCGGGACCCAAACGTAATCAGTCTATTGTGCGGTTTAAGCCAGGTGTGAATGTTCAAGAGGTTGCCGGACAAATAACCAAGTTGATGTTAGGGAAAGACATTCCGGTCAATTCGTATATTCCTTGGAAAGGTAAATCAGTGGACTTTTCGCATGGCCCTCTTGTCGTTTCTGCTAATAAACGCTTTCTGGCGCATACGGATGGAACACCTTTCTTTTATATGGGCGATACGGCATGGGAATTGTTCCATCGTTTGACCGAAGAGGAGATTGATCGTTATTTGGAAAATCGTAGGGGAAAGGGATTTAATGTAATACAGGCTGTAATCTTGGCTGAACTTGACGGCTTGGATACGCCTGACCGTAATGGGAATAAGCCTTTGATAAATAATGATCCGGCAAAACCGAATGAAACTTATTTTCGATGGGTAGACCGTATTATCGAAAAAGCAGCCGCAAAAGGTATGTATATGGGACTGTTACCAACATGGGGAGATAAAGTGGATAAACAATGGGGAGTTGGTCCTGTTATTTTTAACGAACGGAATATTGCTGAATACGGACGCTTTCTGGCAAACCGTTATAAAGATTATCCCAATATAATCTGGATAATTGGAGGAGACCGGAATGGAGGTGATACCAATTTCCCCGTTTGGAATGCTTTGGCAAATGCGATAAAATCGATAGATAAAAATCATTTGATGACTTTTCATCCGTATGGAAGACATACATCGAGCAGGTGGTTTCATGCAGCCGATTGGCTTGATTTTAACAGTAGTCAGACTGGACATGCCGATTGTTGTTTCGACATATTTGAAAAATTGATTGTTGGTGATTATAATAAGCAACCGGTAAAGCCGTGTGTCAATATGGAACCTTGCTATGAAGATCATCCTGTTCGTGGTAAGGTTTGTACTTCTACGACTTGGTTTGGCGATGCAAATACGCGTCAGGCATTATATTGGAGTCTTTTTTCTGGAGCAGCTGGGCATACGTATGGTTGCCATCCGATTTGGCAATGTATGTCACCCGCTTATACACCAACGGGGAATGTTCTTAATAATTGGTATGATGACCTGGACTTGCCGGGGGCCGGTAGTATGATACATGCCCGCAGGTTGTTTGAACGATATGATTATTTTAGCCGTCGTCCAGCTCCTGAGATTATTCTAACAAAGCAACAGGCAATAGGAGATATGGCAGTTGCAATACAAGGTGATGGGTATGCATTTGTTTATTTACCCCATGGGAATGCGGTGGATGTCTCTTTGGAAGCACTGACGAATGCTTCAATTCTGACATTGCAATGGTATAATCCTCGCACAGGACAGTATTCTTTTATTGCCGATGTACTGGCTAAAGGAACTTATCGGGTTAAACCGGTAAGTTCCGGGAAAGGAAATGACTGGATATTAGTGATGAATTCAAAAATAATGTAGTAGTATTTAAAAATGATTCATATGAATATAAGGTGCTTATTTGTTGGAGTTTTATTATTGATCCCTTTGTGCGGAATGGGGCAGGAGGTATCAAAAGAGGATGTATTGTCTACCATTTGCCGGGTCGCTGATCATGTAATACAACAAACTACATATAGATATTATGATCAGGCTAATGGAGTACAGATCGATGATTTGTCCCGTTATGGCTATAATAAATATGTTGTTCCACAAAATGGTTATAACGACTGGAAGTATTGGAACGGAGTTATCCATATCGGCTTTAATGCTCTTGGTAAAGTGACAGGCAATGAAAAATATCAAAGCTATACAAAAAAGAATTTTGAGTTTTTCTTTAAGGATCGTCCCTATTTGAAATCGATTTATAAAGGAAATGACCAATGGCATTTTCCGGTTGCTCAAGGCATCAATATTACTCAATTGGATGATTGCGGGGCAATGGGAGCAAGCCTGATAGAATTATATGAAAACAACAGAGTGGTTGCATATAAAGAATATATAGATATGGCTGCCGATTATATAATGTATAGGCAACAGCGTTTGGATGACGGGACTTTTTCCCGTCCAGTACCTAATAATCATACGGTTTGGGCAGACGATCTTTATATGAGTGTACCGTTCCTTATTCGTATGTGGAAGCTGACAGGAATAGAACTCTATATGGAAGAAGCTGTTAATCAGATTTTTTTGTTTGATAAGCATTTGTATGATGAAAAAGTGGGTTTGATGTGGCATTGCTATTATGATGACTTAAAGGTGAATGGCGGAACTTATTGGGGGCGTTGTAATGGATGGATGATGGTGGCTATTGCGGACCTACTGCGTTTTTTGCCGGAGAACCATAGTAGGCGGAATGAAGTTATAGCATTATTGAACCGTCAGATACAAAATTTAGCACAATATCAGAGTGCTTCAGGCCTGTGGCATCAGATATTGAATAAAGAAGATTCTTATTTGGAAACATCTTGTTCGGCTATGTTTGTTTATTCAATTGCTTTAGCAATTAATAATGGTTGGGTTGATAAACGATATAAAACAATTGCTTTGACTGGATGGAATGGCCTTTTGACTTGCATTACAGACGAAGGGGCTGTAACAGGTATTTGTGCTGGTACAGGCATTGGCAATGATGTCAAGTTTTATTATGATCGTCCGACCCCATATAATGATATTCATGGTCTTGGTGCTATGTTTCTGGCTGGGGTAGAAATTTCGAAGTTATTAGATTAGTTGTCTTTTAATGAATCAATATCCCCGCTCATTGATTTACCACGAAATTCCGTATCTGGCATTCCGTGCCGAGCGAATCCTGATTTTTCTTTTTCGACATGCGGAGAACCAGTTTGTGATCGGTATTTTTTAATTCTGTTTCCAGCATATATACCCAAGGGATATATAGGTTGTGGCTCCATTCTGTGAAAGTATCCAATTGTTTGAATGGGGCGCCGTCTACGCTGTATTCCAAGATACCGGCAGAAGGACCGCTGACACAGAAAATACCGATTGCTTTTCCCTTAAACTCAAGGGTTAATTGGTCGCCGGGGCGTGTGGCTTCCAGCATTGGGACATCTACGAAGCCTTTTCGTTTGCCCGCTTTATTGTCGGGATGCCAGTTGTCGACCAGCTTCCAACCTTTGTCTGAATGTGCTTTTTGGATATCGATAAAATCTCCGTTGTCGTAACAGTAGGCATCCAAAGGCTTGGAGGGAATTTCATGAGGCACAACAGCCTTTTCCGGAGAAAGGCCTTTCCATAGGTCGTCAAAAAGGTGCCCGATAGCCGCAGCATAAAATTTATGCCCGAACGGTTTGGGGTGCGTTCCTCCGAATTCATCCCAGGTAAATTCGCCATCTTGCATCCGTTCACCTATCTCCTGACAGAGGTTGATGGAAGGAATAAGATAGTGGTTAGCCACCCGTTCGTGGTTCAGGATCACGTCCGGTGTCTGCTTGCGGGCAACCATCGGAATGAAAGGATCATAGATGAAATGGAGCATCACGATGTCCATCTCCGGGTTGCTTTTCAGTGCATGGCGCACTTCGCCCTCCATTCCGCGTACTTGTTCGAGCGCACTGAATCCGTTGGTGTCGTCGTTTACGGCCGCTTCCACAAAGAGAAGGTCCACTTTCCCTTTCGACAAGATGTCGTGTTGCAGGCGGAAAGCGCCCGGAGTTGTTCCGGTCGAACCGATACCGGCCTCGATCCATTCAAATTCAGTATAGGGGAAACGTTGCTGTAACTGTTGCTCGACCCTGTTGCGCCATCCGTCCATTTCTGTGATGGAACCACCTAAAAAGGCAACCCGTGCACGGCGTTCTTTCTCGAATTTATGGAACGAGTTTTGCAGGCTGCCACGCACATTATAATGTAGATACTTCTCATATTCCGGCTGTTGGCGGAGAATGAAGTCTACTACCGGTTCCGGATTGTCCAGGCTATGCGGGTGGTGGTCGCATCCCTTCTTGATGATTACTTCAACCGGGCCTCCCGCTGCGAGGTAACGGGAGCGTACGATATCCATATTCTCTTTAAAGGGAACGGTCTGGTCGCTGTCACCGCATACGCTGATAATAGGAATACCGGCAGAAGCTATTGGTGCCAGATTATCGATCGGGTTTCCTTTGAAACTGTTCATATCTGCATCTGTCAGGTTCCATTCTTTTAACAGGTCATTCCATAAAGAGGCGTTCCTTCCCGGCCAGCTGAACACGTCGCATACAGGCGCATCTACATATATGCAAGCTACTTTGTCCGTGTTTTGGGCAGCCCAATTGAATGCGAATAACCCACCCCGGCTGAATCCCTCTAATGTGACTTTGTCGGAGAGGCCGTAGCGTGCGACCATTTCATGATAGAAATCTGTGCCCAAAGCAACAGCTCGCGGACTTCCGTATAAATGGGTTACGTCATAATAAACAATATGGAATCCTTTTTCCAGTAAAGCTTTGTCTACACTTGGAAAAGCATCGAAGAAGGCGGGCCGCCATATCCAGGGATTTCCTTTTGCAGCCTGTTTCGGGACGACGACAATCGCCTGCCGGTCTTTGAAGGTGAAATCGTAGCGGTCACATCCGTTCCATTCGCCGGTCTTTTCCTGGGCGTGGATGGCCAAATTGGCTATCAGGGTGAAAAGTATCAGATAAATAACCTTTTTCATAATAATTAGAGTATGCATAGTGTTTATATTACAGATGGCAAACGTACATAAAATGCTTTTTTTATGCAAATCAATTGTCTCATAATCCCGAACAGGATGTGAAAGAAATAAAATAGTAGATGTATTCGCACACACAAACTTGTATATAACGAAAAAAATAGCTTATATTTGCCGGCGTATTATGAAAAACGAATATTAATATCATGAACACATTTCAAAAAGTAAATGAGAAGATGACTAATTACAGATGGACAATCTGTGCCATGTTATTTTTCGCAACAACAGTGAATTACCTCGATCGACAGGTTCTTTCTTTGACCTGGGATGAGTTTATCAAACCTGAATTTCACTGGGATGAATCCCATTACGGTACGATAACATCAGTTTTTTCAATTGTATATGCCCTCTGCATGCTGTTTGCCGGTCGCTTTATCGACTGGATGGGAACAAAGAAAGGCTATCTCTGGGCTATCGGTGTCTGGTCGTTCGGTGCATGTCTTCATGCTGTTTGCGGTGTGGCAACCGAACATTACGTAGGGATGCACAATGCTGCAGAAATGATCGCTGCAACCGGTGATGTTGTGGTTGTATTAGCGACGGTGAGTATGTATTTCTTCCTGGCTGCCCGCTGTATTTTGGCATTGGGTGAAGCCGGTAACTTCCCGGCTGCCATTAAGGTGACAGCTGAGTATTTCCCCAAGAAAGACCGTGCTTATGCCACTTCGATCTTTAATGCTGGTGCTTCTATCGGTGCTCTGATCGCTCCTATATCCATTCCTCTGCTGGCAAAGGCTTGGGGCTGGGAAATGGCGTTTATCGTAATCGGTGCGCTTGGTTTCGTTTGGATGGGCCTGTGGGTCTTCATGTACACGGCACCGAGTAAGAGCAAGCATGTCAATAAAGCGGAATTGGATTATATTGAACAGGATAAGCACGAAGAAGGCGTTGTCTTTGTAGAAGAAAAGGATGAGAAGAAGATCGGCTTCTGGCAGTGCTTTACTTTTAAACAGACTTGGGCTTTCATTGCCGGTAAATTTATGACCGACGGTGTTTGGTGGTTCTTCCTTTTCTGGACTCCTTCCTATCTGAATACACAGTTTGGTATCAAGACTTCCGACCCGTTGGGTATGGCGTTGATCTTTACCCTGTATGCTGTGACCATGCTTTCTATCTATGGTGGTAAACTCCCGACAATCTTTATTAACCGCAGTGGCATGAACCCATATGCAGCGCGTATGAAAGCAATGTTGATTTTTGCATTCTTCCCGTTGTTGGTTTTGCTGGCGCAGCCGTTGGGTACGGTTTCTCCCTGGTTCCCGGTTATTCTGATCGGTATCGGTGGAGCTGCCCACCAGTCCTGGTCTGCTAATATTTTCTCAACTGTTGGTGATATGTTCCCGAAATCAGCGATTGCCAGTATCACGGGTATCGGCGGTATGGCAGGTGGTGTCGGTTCCATGATCTTGCAGAAAGTAGCAGGAAACCTGTTTGTTTATGCCGATGCTACCCAAATGACATTTATGGGCTTCTCCGGTAAACCGGCCGGCTATTTTGTGATATTCTGTGTCTGTGCTGTCGCTTATCTGATCGGATGGGTGATCATGAAGATGCTGGTTCCGAAATATAAAGTTATTGTTCTGGAATAATTTGAATATAAAATTATATAAGGTATAAAAAGAAGGAGGATACGTTTGCCGTATCCTCCTTTTTTGTAGGAATTTTCTGATATTCCGATTTAGTAGCCGTTTTATTCTGTGATAACGGAGAATTCCCCGATTCCTGCTTGAGGCAGGCTGTCGACAATCCGGGTTGCTACAAGCCGGATGGTGTTTCCTTTCACGGCCGGAAAATGAATAACTTGCTCAATCGGATTTGCCTTGATATTTGAAAACTCGCCCTCTGCTACTTTCTTTCCGTCGATAAATAACTGATAGTTGGCAATGTGTCCGCCGGCGTCCCTTCCTTGGTTCGGGGTGTACCGGAAACCTGAGATTAGCCTGTCTTTATCCAGCCGGACAGTCAGTTCCGGCTTGCCTTTAGGCAAATAGAAAGCCGTGTAGCCGTTCCCGTCGAAAATGTTATTTGCCTTTTCTTCTTTGGGAGAAATAATCGTATAGCAGCTTGCCGGAATATCCAGTTCCGATACGGATACCGGGCTGCTCTTATCAAATGTCGGGTCGTAAGAGATCGCTTTGACCATGCCTTTTTGGGCAAATGTGAAAGGTCCCGTGTAGACCGTTGCCTCTTTTGTCGGGTCGCTGCCGTCAGTAGTATAATGGAGCTCTGAATTGGCATCACCTGCCTGGATGGAAACTTCGTTGTTTCGGTTGCGGCTGATGACAGGCTCTGTCATTAGTGCCGGTGCCAAGAATGCTTCTACATTATTGATACATAACGGGCCTCTTGCATCGGTAAAATTGATCCGTATTTTGTCTGCCCTGAATGTCTGGAGGCGGACAATACGTTTGTAGCCGACTGTCGTTGTCGAATCGACTGCCTGAACCGGATACCATTTGCCTTCTTTTTCGGCTTCAATATTGAACGATTTGACTCGTTGTCCCAATGGGATATATTCCTGAATAACCAGACGGTTTATCTCTTTGGCAGTGCTGAGGGTGAAGGTCAGTGTCCCTTGGGTTACACCGTCATCGGTTGCCCAATAAGTATCCCAGTTCCCGTCGTTCACTTTGTTTGCGCTGAATTTGTGTCCACGTGTGTTGCTGGCCTCCACATAGGCCCCCTCTAACAGATTATCTTTCATGTCGTTTTGGATCGTCTGATACCATTCTATGGCCCGGATGGAATCAGACGGACTGATCTTCCCGTTGAGGGCAACCGGGAAATTCAGCAGGAAATTGGCATTGTGTCCGACACTGCGGTAATACAGGTCGACCAGCTTGGCCAACGATTTTACCTGGTGGTCTTCCCGGGCATGGTAGAACCATCCCGGACGGATGGATACGTCGCATTCGCCGCCCAGCCATTTGTCGCCGTTTTCCATTCCCCACTGGCTTTGACGGTAATTTGTTTCTTTATCGTATGAATAAGGAGACCATTGCGTGTCACCCGCCCATCCTTCTTCGTTTCCGATCCAACGGATATCGGGAACTGTCCCGCCGAATATCATGGCTGAAGGATGCAATTCTTTGATCGCTTTTCGCGCCTCTTCGTATTTGTAATAGGTCTTAGCGTCGATAGAACGGCTTTCGTCAGCCCCTCCGTACCAACCGCTGCCGCCATTTGCCCCGTCGAACCAATACTCGAATAGCGGTCCGTAGTTGCTGATCAATTCATGCATCTGGGCATGGAATTTCTCGACATATCCCGGAGTCCCGTAGTTGGCGCTGTTACGGTCCCAGGGAGAAAGATATAAACCGAATTTAAGTCCGTGTCTCCGGCAGGCATCCGATAAATCCCTTACCATATCGCCTTCCCCGTTTTTCCAGGGAGAGCTTTTCACGCTGTAATCCGTCGTAGCAGTCGGCCACAGGCAGAAACCGTCATGGTGTTTCGCTGTCAGGATTACACCTTTCAGACCGGCAGCCTTGATGGTACGTACCCATTGGTCGCAATCCAGGTCTGTCGGGTTAAAAGTAGATGCGGGTGTATTCCCGTATCCCCATTCCAGGTCGTTGAATGTGTTCAGTCCGAAATGGACAAAGGCATAAGTTTCCAATTTATGCCATTCCACCTGCTCAGGTGTCGGAACTGGCAAAACAGGAGCTGGCGCCGTAGCTTCTTTACAAGAAAGCAAGAGGCTTAAACCGAGCCCGCATAGAAGTAGTGAATTTGTGTTTTTCATTATTTGTGATGAATTTATGTATGGGTCAAAGATAAGAAAAAAACGAATTTGGAAGGTCGTATTACATTGTTAGCTTTTTTTAATTATTGTCATCCCTAATGCTTTGGGAATGGCTGTGCTTCGCGTTAATACTACAATATGTAATGACTTATTGTTTAAAATACAATTTGCAGGAACTTATATTCTTAATAATATGTATGATAAAACAAAGAAAATATTTTCTTGTTTCGGTAAGATTCAGTATGTTTGAGGAATATAGAATCTAAATTATTACTTATTACCATGAAGAGACGAGACTTTTTAACAAACACCGCTCTGTTAGGAGCCGGTATTCCATTAGGCATGACATCGGCAGTAATGACTTCTTGTTCCTCACCGCAGGGTGGCGATGCTCCTGCTCCTAAAACATACACTCCGGAAGAATTGGGGATGTATTCATTTGTAGAAGTTGCTCCTGACGGGAAACCGCTGAAAGCCGCTTTGGTTGGTTGTGGTGATCGTGGAACCGGTGCTGCCACTCAGTTTTTGAGTGCCGGACCGAATGTGTCGATTATTGCGTTGGCGGATTTATTTCCGGATAGAATGAATAGTTGCCGTAAGGTTCTAAAGGAAAAATTCAATAATGAAGTTACCGATGCTAATTGTTTTTTGGGTTTTGATGCTTATAAGAAAGTACTGGCCATGAACGAAATCGATGTTGTGTTGCTTTGTACTCCTACGCATTTTCGCCCCGAACAGTTTAAGGCAGCTGTGGAAGCCGGAAAGAATATCTTTATGGAAAAACCTTGTGCTGTCGATCCGACCGGTATCCGTACTGTGATTGCTGCGGCAAAAGTGGCTACTTCGAAAGGGCTTACCGTTATTACGGGGACACAGCGCCGCCACCGTAGAGATTATTGGGAGGCATTCGTGCAGGTGAAAAATGGTTTGATTGGTGATATCGTTTCTTCTACGGCCCATTGGGATCAGGGTGCCTGGTGGAATAAGCGGAAACGTCCCGAATGGAGCGATATGGAATATTGTATTCGTAACTGGTTTAATATTAAATGGCTGAGTGGCGATCATCTGCTCGATCAGGCTGTCCATAATATCGATATTGTGACTTGGTTTATGGAGGATCGCCCTGTCCGTGCAGTAGGCTTCGGGGGACGGGCACAACGTTTGACAGGCGATATCTTCGACTTTTTCAGCGTAGACTATTATTACAACAATAATAAACGCATGTTGGCAACCGCCCGCCAGATTGACGGATGTGATGGAAACGTGTCGGAACAGGTTTACGGAACAAAAGGCATGGCTCAACTGAATGACCGGGGTGAAATAAAGATCGTTGATTATAATGGAAATGTGCTTTGGGAATACGATTATAAGAATAAACCTGTTAAAAACCCGTATGACCAGGAACATGTGCATCTTGTAGAGTCTATCCGTTTGAATAAAAAGATAAATCAAGCTGAGGCTTTGGCTTACTCTACTCAAGTCGCAATTCTGGGACGTGAAGCCGCATATACGGGCAAGCCGATTTCATGGGATGAGATTATGGCTTCTACCTTGCACTATGGTCCCGAAACGTATGAGATGGGTCCGTTGCCATTCTATAAAGAGGGTCAGGCTCCGGTTCCGGGTAAGGCTCCGGATGCTCCGGTAATGTAATCAAGGGGGGGCTTATTGTAAAAAACTCCTTTTCGCCTTTCGCTCGGCCTCCAAAAGCGAACAAATGTTAATCCGCTTTTTCACCGTCAAAAAGGGACTTTTTCCTCTTTTTTGAGCGTTTTCCCCAATTACGACCGTCCTAATCGCCACCATGACCGTGCTAATGTGTAGTGTACTCGGCACCTCGCAAAGATTAGGACGGTCGT
>NZ_QUGV01000014.1:0-75164 GCF_003479205.1 Parabacteroides sp. AF17-28
GTATATTTGATTAATTAAAAACACAAGAAAATGACAACAACAACCTTCCGCATCCATGCCTACGGAGTAGGCGAACTGGCCGGCCTGTACAACCCCCACCTTTCCCACCGTGGCGCCATCATGCAGCTCTGGCGCTGGATCAACTACCAAGGCGTCCTGAAAGAAAAACTGACCACCTTAGGCTACCGCCCGGGAATGCGCTGCTTCACACCCAAAATGGTCGCTTGCATTGTGGAGCATTTGGGGGAGCCGTGAAGATAATGTGCCAATGGGGGAATGTGCCAATATGCCAATGATAAGAAAAACTGGCTGAATTTGTAAATGAAGATTTAGCTGTATATTTTGGACAGAAGAACAAATGAACAAATGAAGATTTGGCGGTCTGTTCTTTTAATGGGACAAGCTCCTTATCATCTGCGACAGGCGTTCCCGTCCCATCTTTTCCCGGACAGGGGCGGTTTTTTTTCGGACGGGAGCGAAAAAAGGGGCACGAGGGGCACGTTAAAAGGCTTTTTCCGTAACTTTTATAAATATATAAGACGAGATATGCTACAGAAGAGCATATCTCGTCTCGCGTTATGATAAATGTTTAGAAAAAGGCCTTTTAACGTGCCCCTCGTGCCCCTTTTTACTAAAATGGAATAGATGGATTTGAGTCAGCGTGCTCTTTTTCAACAGTTTGACTAATCTCGTCTTTCGGCAGTGTTTCGTCTGTAATTCCCATCTGACGGGCCTTAACCTGGTCAAAAGTCATCTCTATGACCGCAAAAAGGCGTCTGCCGTTCCGCTTTACCTGTTCAAAATCGCTCCTTTTTAGCATCTTGCCCAGGTTATTTACGTTCAGATTAGTGATCGACAGACGTGTTTTTTCGGCTAATTTGGCCAATATTTCACTGCTTGAGAGATATAATGGCGCATCGAAACGTCCGGGACGACGAAAATAGGTGTAGAAAAGTTCTTCCTCGGGACTGCTTTGCTGGAAAGCTTCGTTGTTCGTGTTCACTTCGGCGATGTCGGTGTCGGAGAACCAGAATTTGAAGCCACTACGGAACAATGCTAATGCCTGCGAATAGATGCCGGTATGGTCGACGGGCGTGGTGTAGTCGATGCCTTGCGCCTCGAAGCAGAGGAAACGGCGTGATCCGGTACGGTCGGTCAACACCTGGCTATCGTTGACCGTCGCGAGGAAGGAGGCACGGCGGGTGTAGGTCTCGGCATTGCGGGCGTAGGCACGGCGGGTGTAGGTCTCGGCATTGCGGGCGTAGGCACGGCGTTCGTGTACAGTGTCTTTCGTTATCATCGCCTTCAGGCGGTTCAGCTCCATGCGGCTCTGTCCCGACAGCTCGTCGAGGATGATCAGGAAGCAGTCGGAGAGCAACAGCAGGGCGTCTTTCGACGACGGGTCGAGGTTGCCCGAATAGACATAACCCGAGAGGGCGGGCGGAACCAGATGGCAGCACCAGGTGGTCTTGCCGATCCCCTGCTCGCCACTGAGCAACAGGACAGAGTGGTTCTCCTGCCCGGTGCTGATGGCGCAGGCGACCGTCGCCACCAACCACTTGCGGAGGCACATCAGCCAGTAATCGGGGCGATCTGTGACCACCGTCGCCGCCAACCGGGCGATAGGGTCCGACACGCCGTCCCACGCAGGAAGCCCCTCGAAATAGGCTGTAAACGGGTTGTACTCGCGGCTGAAATCAGAAAGGATCACACTGTGGAGGTCACTCTGCCGGCATTGTATCCCTTCGAGCTGCATGGCGCACCAAACGGAGTTCTCCCAGTAGTCGGTCACGGGAGCGAAGTCTTTCCTCCCTTTCTTCTTCCGCCATTCCACGAAGCCACGCACGACGTTATAGCGCAGCATATAATGCTCGGAGAGGTAGCGGCAGATGCTCTCGACCTTCCTGTCCTGCCGCGCCGCCTTTTCGTCTTTACCCTGCTCTTCCTGGTGCGAATAGGCGCTGTCGAGGGCTTGCCGAATCTCTTCTTCGGGCAGGTCGGAGAAACAGCGGTTGCAATAGGCCGCCGTCTCTTCCTTCGAAATGCCTAAGCGGTTACACTGGCAGCCGAATTGGTAGACGTAGTTGTTCCGGTTTCCGGCCTCATACTTGCCCTTGCGCGAAGTGCGGTTGCGTGCCTTTGCGAACAGGTAGGGCAGGTTGTCTTTCGCGGGGGCTTCTTCCACCGGCATGGCTTCGGCAGCACTGGCGGCTACCGGCCCTTTACGGGGGACAACGGGGTCCAACAGGGGCATGTCCTCAGGCAACTGCCCTGTGTCGTTCAGCCAGTCCGAGAAACGGGGTGAGAGGAACAGCCCGCTGTCGTCCGAGACGAAGCACAGACGCCCGGCATCGCTTCCCGAAGCGTCGATCTCGACACCTAAGAGGTTCTCATACCACGCCTTCATCGTGTCGTAGAGGACACGGTGGTTCTCGGGGATCGGCTCCAGGCGGACCGCCGCGTAGACAATCACCTTCAACCCTGCCCCGCCGGGACTCAGGAAGCAGGCAACGGTGTAGGCAGCCGCTTCAATCAACGCCCTGAGGCGGACGATATCGGCAGCCGTCAACCCGTCGAGGTCCAGTATCAACAAGGGGTTATAGCCGGTCAGGCATTCCTTGAGGCGTTTGCCGTCGTAGAGGGCGGAAACGGTGAAGGCCGGCAGCCCTTTCTTGATCCGCTCGGCCGCCGCTTTGTCGCCATCGGCAAGACACCCCCGGAGTTTACGGACATCGGGGGCGTAGCGGCCCGCCTTGATTTCGGTTAACACGGCTACCAGGGCCCTATTTCCCTGATAAATTCTGAACATAATAAAGACACTAATTTGTACCATAATGCAACTTTTGTGTGATTTATGTCGATTCGTTCGGCATTTGTTCAAATGTAGGGAGAATGAACCGGTTAGCTCACACCTTTTTTGCTTTATTAGTAAAAAGGGTGTCGAATATTATTCGTCTGAAAGATAGCGTTTGGCGGCATCCAATAAACTGGAAAATTTCAGGGGCTCTTTTCCTTCTTCGGGACAGACTTTGATCACCTCGTCGAGCGCACGCAGAAGGGCTTCGCGGTTGCTTTTCCCGTCCACCTTGCAGTGCTCGCTCTTGATCAGTGGCGCCAGTAGCGTCAGGAACTGGTGTGTCGACCCGTGGAAGACGACCCGGTCTTTCCACTCCATATCTTCCTCCAGGGCTGCGTGTTCCAGGATACGGTTCACCTGGTTACAGCGTTTTACTAACTCGTGCAGCTGCTTTTCCGCTGGCTGCAGCGTCTCATTTAATTCTTGCAACATCCGGTTCAGACCGGCGGCTTCAAATTTTTTTTCATGCTGATTGTTTGTTTATTTGGGGATTGATTTGTTGTTTTAGACCGTAGAGATGCACGGCTGTGCATCTCTATACAGCGGGGTGTCAAAACATTCTTGTCCCCGCGCTTGACACATCCCCGTAGAGAGATGCACGGCCGTGCATCTCTACATTAATAAAACGACAAAGCCCCGGAAGTGTTACCATCTCCCGGGGCTTGTCTTTTGTATGCTTTCGTCCTTCACAGGGTTACCGGCTACATTGAACTTTTAAATTCAATATACTTTAGTATTATTAATATTAAATCCGGCCGCTTGTTCGCCTGTCGCAGGGTACTTAAAACTTGCATTTTGCACGGCCAAACATTTTAGAATTATCTATTCTATTATCTTCTATTATTTAACGATAGCTTTTACAGCCTCTTCACCTTCGACAGCTATCACGACTACACCCTGAGGAGCAGCGATAACAGCGTTGTCAGAAGTAAGAACTGTGTTAGCGACTGTCTGGCCGAGGATGTTTGAGATAACAACCTTCTTGCCTGCTGCACCGGCAACAGTTACCTGGCCTGCGCCTGCGATAACGGTCACTTCAGAAACAGAAGGAGTTGCTTCGTTAGATGTTGCGTAATCAGGAGCTTTCAAAGTGGCAACCATATTGGCGTCAGAAGAAGCTCTTGCAACCAAAATACCGTTTACGCTAACCACATAGTTGTTGTTGACTTTCATCGCGTAGGCTCCGTCATTACCATCAATGGCACGGAACTGGAACTTAAAGTCAGCTACTCTTGCTGCAGTCTTGGCTGTATCCGGAAGCACAGCAGCCGAATCAACATTGAAGTTTTTAACGATCAAAGAGTCAACGCCATAACGAGTGGCCGGACGGAAATACAAACGATTATCGCTTGCCAATTTATAATCAGGATTTGCTTTTGCAGTATCCCCATTAGCCAATGTCAGATACATTCTTTCTGCAGATGCATCTTCGTCAGCTTTCGTTCCGTCAGTTACCTTCTTGATACCCTGAGAGATGAAGTAAGAAGCTTCAATATCTGATTTATAATTTACAGTATCCAACCACAAGGTGAAGTTGTCGTTTGTAAACACGTCAGCATCAGCCTTCAATTCATTACCCGGTTGAGCCATTACTGCAAAGTTGTTTTTGCCGATAGCTAAACGGTCATTGTTGTTGTAGATGTTCTGGTGAACAGGATTCGTAAACAACATAGAAGGAGCATCCAATTCTGTAACAGTAAACAAGTCGGTGTTCTTAGTATTTGCAGCCAGCTTGATCACTGCAGGAGCAGAAGACTGTGCATTGATACCTACTTTCTGCAAACCGGCAGATGTATAAGAATCTGTAGTATCGATCAAAGCGTAAGTTGTTGCAGCACCCCAAGATTTCAGATAGAATACAGCTGTATCTTTAGACGCATCTTTTGTCAGAGCATAACCGTCAGCTGTCGGAGTTACCCATTCATTCTTGCTTGTAATCAAAATATAAGATTGACGATACAAAGTATCTACACCAGCTGCTTGAACACCTATTGCACCACCCTTCTTCAATGAACTTCCTTTCTTCGGCAATGCCAGATAGAATGAATATTCGGCTTCGTCCAAGACAAGAGTGGAATCTTGTTTCGGCTGCATAAACAATGCATTCAGATAAGGAGAAGCAGAAGCGACTTTGAATCTTTTGTTCGGCAGAGATGCTTCGTCGAAGTATCCGTAACCTGTCGTTACATAATTCTGGGAACCGATCTTGATTGTTGTTTCTGCAATCTTGGCATCATCCAAGAACAGTGTATCACCAGCGCAAGTATACGTATTAGCGACAGCTTTACCGGCAGCATCTTTAACCACATTGAATGAACCTTCAACCAACTTGTTACCAGTTTCACGGTTTACAATCTTATAAATACCCTTAGCGCTACCAGCTATAACAGCCCACTGAGAAGAAGGAATAGCTGCACTACCCTTACCAGCCTGATAAGCGTCAGCGTTTGCCAAATCCAATACTTTATATTTACCATAGTCTGCATTTACAGCAGCGTTCTTTTCTTTATTCATATCCTTAATAAAGTAGAAGCCTGCTGTGATTTCAGCATCACCACCGATAGCGGTTGAACGGCCGGAAGCAACGATGTTTGCTTCAGAGAAACCTACAATATAAGCAGAAGTATTCATTTTTGCATCGATACCCAAAGCAACTGTAGAGCTCAACTTCTTTAAGCCGATTACAGGAGTAGCACTTGATGCAGCCAAATTGTGCATAGACAGAGAATCGCCTACAGTCCAGTTACTACCTGATGTTTTAGCCACAGTTGAAGCTGTAGAAGAATAAACAGGAAGTGCAATAGGAGCAATAGACAAAGAGTCGTTACCGTATGTATACTTAACTTGGAACATATACAAACTATCGCTTTTTGCAATACGCAACCCTGTACTTGTTCCCCATGCTGTTGCGTCATTACCTTGTTTTAAAGAGTCTGTTTTCAAGATATATGTACCCTTACCTGCAGCAGCATCCTGAGCTGTACCGGCCATAAATGCGGTATCCACAGACAGATAATGTTCTTTCGCTTTGCTACCCTTTACCTGGAAGAACAATGTATCAGTGCCCCATGTACTTGCTTTTGAAGCAACCCAAGTTTGGGATGTCAGCAAGTTTGTTTCGCCAGTAGTAGTTGTAGCAGGATCTTTTCTGCCATTTACAGCTGCAAAGTTGAAACCTTTGATGTTTGCGTTAAAGTCTTCAGCTGTCAAAGTAATAACATTGTTCATCTTACGAGGAACAAAACTTTCAGTAGAAGAGGTTGCGCCTTTCGCTGACTCAACTTGTACATTAGAAACTGCTACACAATAAGCAGAGTCACCTTTAGTTGCATAAAGTCCCTTAGTGCCAATAGCCCAAGTGTCAATACCAGTTGCTACTTCAGAAGAAGCGGCACCTTGTCCGCCTAAAGCCTTTACAGATAAATAATGACCGGTTGCTCTATTCTGGAATTTGAAAGTAGGCACAGTACCAGCCACTTTTTCTACACGCCAAGCCATAGAATCCAACACTGCGATAGTTGAATCTGTAACAGAAGTAATGTCTTTGTGCAATTTCAAAGTTCCGTCTACTGTAACGGACAAATCGTTACCGGCAGTTGCAGCACTACTTAAAAATACAAAGTCACCTGTCTTCAAGTCACTTGTACCTAAGTAAACGCCATCTGCAGCATTTGCCGACAATCCACAAGCTACCAGTGCGGCAGCCAAAAGAGTAGAAAATCTCTTGTTCATAATTTAATAATTTAATTAGTAATAAAACTTATGTGTTATATAATGTATATCACTTTGTGAATGTTAACGATTGTATTTTGACTACAAATACGTACGTTTAAATTCGTCATTTTTTGAGGGGGTTTTGGAGTTTGTCGTGAAAAGCGGTATTTTCGTCCTTGTTTAGTTATCTAATTGATAAGAAAGGACATAGAAAAAGGAAAAAACTTTGAGAAAAGAATTGCAGGTTTAAAAAGTATGCGTAAATTTGTGACTAATTTAAACGTACGTTTTTTTTCGTCATTTTGCTTTTGCCTCCTATCTTTTTTATTCCCAATCAGTTACAAGTCAAAAATAGGTCGTTTTTACCCCTAAAAAACGGACTTTTCCGCGTTTTCCCGTCTTCGCTCATATATTTCTTATTTATAATCACTTACACCCCTTTCATTCAAGTAGTGCTCGAAGTGCAAATTTGTTGTTTTTGAAGGGACAGGGCGAAAAAGGGGGTAAAAAGGGGCAAAAACTTCTTACAAGTTTACCCGAAATAAGCGATATCGAGTGAGCCGATATCGGCACTTACAATGAGGGAAAAGTGGCGTCTTTGCTGGCATAGGATAAGGGATAATCGAGGTCACATAAACTAACGAAGCCCCGGAGATGTAAGTATCTCCAGGGCTTGTTTGTGTCTGCTTTCCACCTTCACAGGCGTACTTGTAGAATGAACTTTATTTCATACTTTAGTATTATTAATCCGACCCCTTGTTCCCCTTCGCAGGTTAATTGATGTTGGTAGAGACGGACGGATGCCCGTCTCTACAACCTCGCGCGGTCGACTTTAGAATTATTTGATTATAAATTGTAATGTTAAGTTACTTTACAATAGCCTTTACAGCTTCTTCACCTTCGATCGATACGACAACTACACCAGCCGGAGCTGCGATTGTTGCATTGTCGGAGTTGATAACTGCATTGGCAACTACCTGGCCTAAGATGTTTGTGATAACAACTTTCTTACCGGCAGCACCTGCGATTTCTACAGCACCGGCCTTAGCCATTACTCTGACTGTAGTAGTCTGGATGCTTTCGTTGGATGTTGCACCACCTTCTGTTGTTGTCAGGCTGAATACTTCACCGTCTGTTACGTTATCAGGTGTCAGGCCGTAACCTGCAACTGAATTATGTTCACCCGTGATGTAGTTGACAACCGGACAGTTGTTGTAGATCTTAACCCAAGCACCATTCCAGGAACCGATAGCTGAATATTCATCCAGATTTGATTCGATCAGGAAGTTGTCTGTGTCACCTTCATTAGCATCTTCGATCAGACGGAAGGAGAACGACCAGTTGTTGTGCTTACCTGTTGTGTATTCTCTGCGATCTGTGTTTGCAGGATCAAACAGCTTACCCGGGATCAGTTTGCCTTGTTCGTTCTTCAGGTCTGCCAATGTCTTGCCATTGGTCGGGATGTAGAAGAATTCTCCGGCTTTAACTGTACCTTCACCTAAGAAAGCGTTGATCTTAGCTGCGTTTTCAGGAGTGATCACCATGTGTACACCTTCAATGAATCCCAGACGTACGGCATAACCTTTGTATGTGTACATATCCGGATGGTTGTAAGCGTGAGAGCCTTTCGTTACGCTGTCGGCCAGGTTAACCAGGAAGCGACCTGCTGTGTAACCGTTGTAGAATACTACGTGGGTTGCGTCTTCTTTCTGGTCGATAGCATCTTCTACTGATTCGAAGTAGCCATGTGTATTTGTGTTACACCATACACCGTCGCTAACTGTGTCTTTCTCGATTGCCAACATATATTGCGGCATGCGGGCAGCCATTGCGCGGAGCGGTTCTACGATGAATACCTTAGACTCGTCGCTTGCGTTCATCTTTTCCTGAGCCAGGCCTAAGTAGCTGAAGCCGTCGATTACGTTGGAAGCAGGTGCTCCTGTTTCGTTGGTCTTGTCTTCAAACAATTTCTGGTCAACGTTTCCTACCGTACGGAAGAAGTTAACGTTTGCTTCAGGGATCGAGCGATACAACGGACGATCGTTTTCTTTCAGTGCGAATGCGGAAACCCGATCGTTCGGATTGTTGTTCAATGTATTGTATTCAACATAACCGTTTGCATCCACTACGCTGGCACGGCGGTAACCATAATACAAGTCTTCACAACAGTTGTTGATACGGGTGTCGATCAGTGCATAGCAAGTAGCGTCGCCGTCAACCTGGTCATTCTTCAGATAGAAAGAAGCCAGAATAGCAAGACCGTTTTCACGGATATCCTTGATGCCTTTTGCCACATAGTAACCGTTAGCAGCTTCGGCTGTGTTCATGGCAACATAAGTAGTGTCGTTGTCGATCAGGTTTGTATCTTTCACTTTCAGTACATAACGCTGACGTACCAATTGCGGCAATTCTAATCCGCTGTTTGCATCGATTACACCGGCACCGTAACCGAATTCGTTCAGTCTCATTCTGTAACCATTGTAACCATAAACAGTGTCTAATTCGTAGTAAGAATTGTCACCGGTCGTTACTTTCAACAGTTCGTTGGATTGTACATTCAGATACTTGTCACCATTGTTATGGTTGTAGCGTAATGCATAGTTCGTGTAAGGCAGAACTTCCGGTTCGATATAGCCATAACCGTGGTATCTGCTTGTCAGAGCGGTCTTGTCTTCAACCGGTTTGATTTCGTAGTTGTCAGTCAGAAGTAACCGGCCACTCGGTATCATTCTTTCAGTTGTCATATAGTTTCCGAAGTAGTCGCCATATGTGTTATCGATGGTAAAGTAGCGGCCGTCTTCTTCATACAGCTGACCTGTAAAGATATCGTTGCATGGAGTTCCGAATTCGCGGTTGCGGATTGTAACCAAGTCGCCGCAATCGCTGCCATACTTTTCAACAACCCACATGGTTGCCGGCATTTGATTGTAGTCCTGAGCTTCCAGTTCTTCAACATCGTACATCAACATACCATAGAAGTTATCAACGAGGTATCTTCCTGCATTCACTCCGTCTTTAGCCTTGATCGTGTACAGACCCGGATTCAGGGTTGCACGTTTCAGGTGCGTGAATTTATTGTTGAATGCCATACGACATTTCAACGGTCTTGCATCTGCAGCGTCAGCGATAGCAGCTGTCAGGCAGTTGCCGGAATTGCTGAGGTCTTCGAGTTTCAATACGATTTCAGTACCGTTGTTTGTCCAGGAGTTACTTGCCTGTGAAGCGTTAGCCTGAACATCCGAACCGTAAGCAAAATGAGTAGCTACCCAAGATTCTGCCCAAGATTTCTTAGCCGTATAGTCTGCTACGCTCTTTTCAGAAGCGTTCAGCGGTTCGATCACCAAGCTGTCCAAAGTAGGATAGTAGGTGAAGTTATAGAAGAAACGGGCACGAAGCGGAGCTGGTGAGTTTGCCTTGTAGGTTTCATGTTTCAACTTCAGGTTCGCGTTCATCGGAGAAACCGAATTACCCTGCCAGAAAGCGGTATCGACCATCAGGTAAGTACCTTTCTGATCATTCATGTATTGCAGTTTCATGAAGTGATTTCTGCAGTTGAGCAGGTATGCAGTCTGTGCATTTGCTACGTTATAGGTATTTAACCGGGCTTCTGCATCAGCTAATGCTTTTTCGCAATTATTATATCTTTCCAATGCGGCTTTATAAGCATTTTGAGCATTGATCAGGTTTTCGTTTGCAGTAGCGAGAAGGCCTTTAAATAATTTGAGGTTGTTGTAGACTGTTTTGTAATTCCTATAATACTCATCTTTTTCCCCGTCAAACTCAGCCATAGCCATGCTCACTCTTTGTTTATTTCGCCCAGTTAAAACTGACATAGCTGCACTACCTGTAGTTATAGCCGCTTCAATTTTTGCGATGGAGTCTGTTTCGCGATGGAATATATCTTTCTGTGTTAAATAATTATTATTACGTTGCAGGTCTCTGTCATCAATAGATTCGGCAGTTGCAACAATCATCATGGCTACATCATAGGCAGCATCAAATCCATTTTGCAGAGTGGCTAATTCTCCTTCGTTATATTGAATGGTGCTCTCTACTATGTTTTTAAATGCTTGTGCATTAGTCAAATCAGCTTCAGCTCCAGAACTGTTTTCTCCACCATAAAGAGTCCGTTCTGCATCTTCCAAATCGAGTCTTGCAAAATTAGCAGCCATCAAAGCGCTCTCATATTCATCTGGGTTTGTTGTCCCGCCTAATTGGCTAACCGATGCCCGATAGAAGTCGAGGATGGCAGTGTAGTCATCTTCAGCCTGGTAAGCCATGTCTGCATCCATAACACCACCTGTGTTCGGAGTGATTTCAACGGCATCGTCCAGACCTTGTTTACCTTCGAAGAACAGGAATTTAGCCCATTTCTTATCTACGGATGGCTTGTGATAGTCTATCATAGAATTGAAGGCATAAGAGTCCAACGTGATAGGAGCAGCTTCGACCGGCTGGATCTTTAAGGCCTGAATCGCATCCGAGTTGTTGATCATCTCGTTTTTCGAACCTTTGCGTGAGTACACGTAACCGTCATAGCTACGGCTCATTGTGATCACAGAGTCTTTTGTGAAATAGGCATAAGGTGCCACTTCTCCGAAGTCACTGCTGTTCTGAGAGTCGGTGTTATACCATTCCCAGTTTTCAACACAGCTTTTAACCATCCAGCTCGGATCTCCCAAGGCTTGGTTTTGATAGTTAGTCGAAGCGGCAAATGCAGGATCGAATGTCAATTCTACGTTTGTCTCTTTGTTGATGAATTTCCATTTACCACCACCGACAGTCTCATCTTCATCATAGACCAACTTCCACAAAGAAGGATTCAACGGCGCATTTTCAGCCGGGACCAAACGCAAGTAAAGTTTACCTGTCATCATGTCGCGATACTGAACCAATACTTCTTGCTTGCTGGGGTTGGGTCTGTCAGCCTGCATGTAACGTGGGTTGTAGTGAGTTGATGTTCTCAACTGGTACCATTTGTCAGATTGAATCTGATTCACGGTCTTAGTTGGAAAAGCAGCTCTTACATCAGCTTTACGAAACTCGTAGGGTCTTTCAGGAACCGCCGCGTTCGTGGCCACTGAACCAGCTACCAGGGCGGTAGCCATCAGAGTAGAAAACAATTTGTTCATAATCCAATTAATTTAATTAATAAAAAATATATTTGAGCATATATAAATCCAGTCTCTTATGTACGCACGTATCTGAATGTTGAATTTCTGTAATTTGACTACAAATACGTACGTTTATTTTAGTCATTTCGGACGGGTTTGTCCGGCGAAACGGGTTTTTTGTACTTGGTAAGCTATCTGATTGATAAGAAAGAACATAGAAAAAGAAAATTTCTTTGCCAAAAGGGTTGCAGGTTTAAAAAGTATGCTTATTTTTGTGACGAAAATAAACGTACGTTTTTTTAGTCATTTCGTTTTTTGCCATCTATCTATTTTATATCCAATAAGTTATATGTTCATTTTTGTCTGTTTTCACCCTTAAAAAACAGACGTTTTCGGATTTTTGATAAATTACCGTATCTTCCTTATTTCAAATTATTTATCTTGTTTTCTTCAAGTGATACTACAAGTAAAAAAGTGTGGTTTTTGATTAATTGTGAGAAAATAAGGGCAAAAAGGAGGATGAACAGACTGTGATTTATGAATTATGAACCTCGATTTGTATGGAAACCGGTATTGTGGCTTTTAACTTCCATTTTTAATTTTCAATTAATTTCTCTGGCTTTCGTATTTACAGAATGCAAACGAGCGCGGAATAAAGCAGACTATTTTTTCTATTATCTGCGTTATTCCGCGCTCGTTTGCGTCATCTGTGTCCGGTAAATACGGACTTAGCTGTTGATTATTTTGCCGGCTGGTCGGTCATCGTGAATACCAGATTGCCGCCGTCCATGATGTCTTTGTGGCTGATGGTTAGGCCGGTTACCGGTTTGCCGTTGAGCTCGACGGATTTTACGTATTTATTGGCTTTCGACAGGCCTTTGGCTTCAACAGTGAAAGTCTTATTTCCGGGGAGTGAAAGCGAAACCTTTTCTATCTGCGGTGCGCCCAGCACATATTCGCCGCTGATCGGGTTGACAGGATAGAAGCCCATGGCCGAGAAAATATACCATGCAGACATCTGGCCGCAGTCGTCATTGCCGCATAGCCCGTCCGGTTTGGCGAGATAGAAACGGTCGAATATTTCACGGATTACCTGCTGCGTTTTTTCCGGATGACCGGCGTAGCTGTAGAGGTAAGCGACGTGGTGGCTCGGTTCGTTACCGTGCGCATATTGTCCGATCAGGCCGGTTACGTCCGATACGAAGCCGGTGTTTTCAGCCGTACTTTCCAGGAAGAACAGGGAATCTAACTTTGTCACAAAGGCTTCGTTTCCACCCATGAGGTCGATCAAGCCTTGTACGTCGTGCTGTACGTGCCAGGTGTATTGCCAGGAATTGCCTTCCGTAAAGTCGCCACCCGATGAGCTGGCGTGCGACAACAGGAAGGAGTTGAACGGCGTGCGCCAGTTGCCTTTGGAGTCTTTTCCTCTCATCAGCTTGAGTTCCGGGTCGAACAGATTCTTATAGAATCCGGCACGTTTGGAGAAGTGCTCGTAATCTTCCGTCTTGCCTAATGCTTTTGCCATCTGGGCGACACAATAGTCATCGTAAGCGCATTCCAATGTTTTGGAAACGGATTCGGTATCGATGATGTCGAACGGGAAGTAACCGTATTTTTCGAACGTTTCCCAATCGGAGTTGTAATGGCTCACGGTCGCACTGGCTTTGACCGCCTCATAAGCTTTTTCTGCGTCAAATCCTTTGAAGCCCTTCAGGTAAGCGTCTACAATCACCGGAATGGCGTGGTTGCCGATCATGCAGAAATTCTCTTTCCCCCACAAAGCCCAGATAGGCAGGAAACCCTGTATCTGCTGGTGGTCCAACATTGTCTGGATCATGGCGTCGACTTTATCCGGGTTCAGAATCGTGTACAGCGGATGGGCGGCGCGATAGGTGTCCCAAAGCGAGAACGTTGAATAATATTCGCCGGTCGGAGAGGTGTGGACATTGTCATCGATGCCCCGGTAGCGTCCGTCGGTGTCGGCAATGTTGTTCGGCTGCATCATCAGGTGGTACATGGACGTGTAGAAGCTGGTCTTTTCGTCTGTCGTTCCTGTAACCTGTGCACGGGCGAGGAGTGCTTGCCACTGGTCGTGTGTTGCCTGGCGGACAGCCTCGAAGTCCCATGCCGGGTTTTCTTTTTGCATGGAGGCAAGCGCACCGTCGATGCCGACGCTCGACATGGCAATTTTTACCTGCACGGCTTCACCCGGTTTCGTGTCGAATTCGAGTACCAGGCGTTTGGCCTTTTCCCCTTTCTCAGCGGGAAGTTCTTCTTTGACCGTGTAAGGATGGTCGAACTTGATTACATAGAAATAATGGCGTGTCACCCAGGCGCGTGTCTGGTTGTGGCCGGTGATCGTCTGGTTGTCCGGCATCTCGATGTCGGCTTCCAGGACATGTGTTTTCAGGCTTTCCACACTGCCGACCATGCCGCGTTGCAGGTCGAGGAGCAGGCGGGCGGGACCTTCGTTCTTGAATGTATAGCGGTGGAGAGCTGTGTGGGCGGTTGCCGTCATTTCGGCATCCACACCGTAGTCCGACAGGGTGACGGCATAGTAACCCGGCGCAGCTTTTTGGGTGGATTTGTCGTATTCGCTTTTGTATGTATTATTCTTTATATCGCCGTTGAAAGGGAAAAGCAGGATGTCTCCGAGGTCCGGGCAACCCGTTCCGTTGAGGTGCGTCTGGGCAAACCCTTCGATAAAGTTGTCGTCGTAGTTATATCCCGAACAATACCTCCACGAACCGACACCGGATTCCGGGCTGGCTTGTATCAGGCCGAACGGGGCGCAGGCACCGGGAAACGTATGGCCGTTATCCGCATTTCCGATAAAAGGGTTGACATACTGGCAATAATCTTCTTCGATATTGTCTTTACTTTGCGGTGCAGGGGCGCACGCGCTGACTATCCCTAACAGGGACAGCCCGATCAAAAGGTCCTTCATGAATTAGAATATTATAATTATTATTGTATTGTTATTCCTTTTTCCCGTCTTTCATCTTTTCCCGGATCTTCAAGCGTTTGATCTGCAAGAAACGCAAGAAACTGATCACAAGAACAGTCACTCCGATTACACAGAAATATTGTACATAATCAGGGTCTGCCTTTTTCCCCGGCCAACCGATCACGCTCATCACGATCAGGTATATTAACAGGACTGCTGTTGTGATATTTATTTTCTTCATCGACTCTTCTTGTATTTAAACATGCAAACTTAAAGAAAAAAATTATCTTTGCCGGCCAGAAAGCGCGAAAAGTCAGATTTATGCATATCTTTATCCGCAATTTTAGGATACAATTATGAAAGGCGAATCCGAGATACACTCTTTTAATCAGTTATATTCTGACTATAAAAGTCGTTTTGTCCGTTTTGCCAATACATATGTCGGCGACAGCATGATTGCGGAAGATATAGCGATCGAAAGTCTGATGTATTATTGGGAGAACAGGGGGAATCTTGCGCCCGAATCGAACGTGCCGGCTTATATCCTGACTGTAATCAAGCATAAATGTTTAAACTACCTTCAGCGTTTGCGTACGCAGGAAGATATAGTCGAGTATTTGAAGGATTGTGATACGTGGGAACTGAACTTGCGTATCGCCACCCTGGAAGCCTGCAATCCCGAGAAATTGTTTTCCGACGAAGTGATCAGTTTAGTCACTAAAGCCTTAGAAACACTGCCGGAACAGACGCGCGACATTTTTATCCGTAGCCGCTACAACAACCAAAGCCATAAGGAGATCGCAGATGCCTTGGGCGTCTCGACAAAAACGGTGGAGTATCATGTCACCAAAGCCCTCAAAGTCTTGCGTGTAGCCTTAAAGGATTACTTCCCTTTACTGGTATTCTTTCCCCGTTTCTTCTGCTGAGATTTGCTTCCGGCAAATCACCTGTTACAACTTAATTAAAAAAAAATGTCATTTTAGGTTAGGGATGTTTTCCGCTTATTTGCTTTATAAGTAGAAACGGAAAAAGATGGAAAAAGAAACATTATATAAATTCTTTGACGGAAAAGCATCTCGCAAAGAGAAGGACGCTATTCGCGTTTGGCTGGAAGCCTCTCCCGAAAACGAGAAGGAGCTTTTCAGGGAACGTGAGTTCTTTGACGCGATGATACTGTCGGGAAGCGGCAAGGAGGCGGACAAGGGCAAGAAGGCGCGTCCTTTCTATATGATCGCCATGCTCGAACTGGTGAAAATCGCTGCCGTATTTGCGATTACGATCGCTTGCGGGACTTATTACTATACATCGGAAATCCAAAAGATCGGGCAGACGATGAATACGATCACCGTCCCTTCCGGCCAGCGCGTGAACCTGACTCTTCCGGACGGAACGAATGTCTGGCTGAATGCCCGCTCGGAACTGCGCTATCCGGCTGTCTTTACCGGCGATAAACGGGAAATAATCCTGGACGGGGAAGGCTATTTTGAGGTTACTCATAATGTGGAAAAGCCTTTTATCGTACAGACGAGCAAGTGCAATGTGGAAGTGTTAGGAACGAAGTTCAATGTGGAGGCGTACAGCGATTCGGAAGATTTCTGCACTTCGCTGATGGAAGGTTCTGTAAGGGTTTCCAGCACGAAGAACCCGTCGATGAACCTTGTCCTGACTCCCAACCACCAGGCGTCTTTGGTCGACGGACAGTTGCAGGCGAAGCTGATATCCGATTTTGACCTTTTCCGCTGGAAAGAAGGGTTGATCTGCTTCAAGAATATGGACTTCAAGCAATTGATGGCGCGCTTTGAGAAATGCTACGGCATACGTATTATTATAGAAAACCAGCAGGTGGGCGATTATGTCTGTAGCGGTAAGTTCCGTATATCGGATGGGATAGATAATGCGTTGCGCATCCTGCAGAGAGACGCAAAATATACATTCGAGCGGAATAAAGACGAATCAGTTGTCTATATAAAATAAGTAATATAACGTAATGTTTAATCTTAAAATGTAATGCCTATGGTTAGAGAGAAAGGTTAACCTTTAAGCAAAAAAATGCCGACAAGCGTCCCCACACTTATCGGCATAGACTTAACACAATTAATTAACTGTATTAATAAACTTGATTTCAAAGATATGAATAAAAAATCTTTGTCGATGTCTGATTTAGTAAAAAGGCCTCGATGTAAACAATTTTTTAGAATCATGAGAATAACCACATTGTTATTATTCGTGTTCATTTTCTGCATGCACGCGGAAAATTCCAATTCCCAGAACGTGAACGTCACTATTAAAAGAAGTAACACGGAACTGGAGAATGTGTTGAACGACATTGAAAAACAAACTGATTTTCTGTTTGTTTACAACAATTTTGTAAACGTCAACAGGAAAGTGTCTGTTAACTTGAAAAAAGCCTCTTTGGAGGAAGTCTTGGCGAACCTGTTCGAAGGAACAGATGTGAAGTATTCCATCGACGGCTCCTACATCCTGCTTTCCGCAGGTGGAACAACGACAGCCATTCCCTTGTCGGCCCAGCAGGGCAAAACAATCACCGGTGTTATTGTGGATGACAACGGCGAACCGGTTATCGGCGCCAATGTTGTCGAAAAGGGTTCGAGGTCGATCGGTACGGTAACCGATGTGGACGGTAAATTCTCTTTGGCACTGAGCAATCCTTCCGCTACGTTGGTTGTGTCTTACATCGGCTATCTGACGAAGGAAGTGCCTGTTGGCAACCAGTCTGCGCTGCGGATTACGTTGGCGGAAGATACCCAGAACCTGGAAGAAGTAGTGGTAATCGGTTACGGTACGGTAAAGAAAAGCGACTTGACCGGTTCTGTCGGCTCCATCCAGGTAGACAAGGTGCAAGGTCTTGCCATCAAATCTGTAGACCAGATGTTGCAGGGACGTACTTCCGGTCTGTATATGGTACAAAACTCCGGTATGCCGGGTGCCAGCTCTACGGTTCGTATTCGTGGTGGTAATTCTATTTCGGGTGGTAACGAACCGTTGTACATCATCGACGGTATGCCGGTTTACCCGAGTGCGGATAACAGCCAGACGGCGTTGAGCCCGTTGAACTCGATCCCGACGTCGGACATCGAGTCGATCGAAGTTTTGAAGGATGCCTCTTCAACGGCTATCTACGGTTCCCGCGGTGCCAACGGTGTTATCATTGTGACGACCAAGAAAGGTAAAAGCGGAAAGACTTCCGTTGCTTTTGATGCTTATTGGGGCATTCAGAATATTTATAAGAAATATGATTTGCTGGATTCCCGTTCGTTCGAGAAACTGGCAAATGCTTCCTTGGTAAACTCCGGCGGTGCAGCCGTTTATGACGAAAGCGCACCTCCCGCAACTACGGACTGGCAGGGGTTGACATCTAACGACAATGCGCTGACCCAGAATTATCAGGTGAGTATTTCCGGCGGAAACGACAAGACTTCATTCCTGACCTCTTTCAACTATTTCAACCAGGAAGGTGTCGTCAAGGCGACAGAGATGGAGAAATATGCTTTCCGTGCCAATATCGACCACAAGATATCTTCTACGATTAATTTCGGGTTGAACCTGACCATGACGAAGGTTGACAATAACCGGGTCGGGAACTCAATTCTTACGTCCCGTCTGACTACGCCGCCGAACCTGCCCGTGTACGACGAAAACGGCAACTATACGTTCAGCGATGCCAATGGCGTGATCATGTTCGATAACCCGGTTGGCGTATTGAATGAAAAGGTGGACTGGCATACTTCTTTCCGTTCGCTGGATAATGCTTTTGTCGAATGGACGATCCTTAAAGGGTTGAAGTTTAAATCTTCATTCGGTATCGATATCGAATATGCAACAAATAAAAGTTACAATCCCCGCTCTGTCTATTCCGGTAGCCAACGAAGCGGAGAGGCCAAGAAATCGTCTGCCAATACCTATACATGGATTAATGAAAACATCCTGACTTATACGAATACATGGGGAATGCATTCTTTTACAGGAATGGTCGGTTATACGCAGCAGTCTTCTACGTATGACGGCTTCAACGCCGGTTCATACGGTTTCCTGAATGACAACTTGCAAATGAATAACCTGGGATCAGGTACGACTTATACGGCTCCGGGTTCGGAAGTGAAGAAATGGGCGTTGAATTCTTATCTGGCACGTGTCAACTATACGTTGAACAATAAGTATTTGCTGACTGCCTCTATCCGTGCCGACGGTTCTTCCCGCTTTGGTAAGGACAACCGTTGGGGGTATTTTCCTTCTGCCGCTTTGGCTTGGAGAGCTTCCGAAGAATCGTTCATCAAAGACTTGAATATCTTTAGTAATTTGAAACCGAGAATCAGTTTCGGTATTACGGGTAACCAGGACGGTATCGGTACTTATCCTGCTTATGCATTGCTGGGCTCGACCGGTTATGTAAGCGATGGCGATAAAGTGACCGGTTATTATCCTTCACAGGTTGCCAATACGAACCTGAAGTGGGAAACAACAGCCCAGTTTGACGCAGGTATCGATTTCGGCTTTTTCAATAATCGCCTGACAGTCGTTCTTGACGGTTATATCAAGAAGACACACGACTTGCTGCTGAATGTCAAGATTCCGGGATCTTCCGGCTTCTCTTCCGGACTGAAGAATATCGGTGAAGTGGAAAATAAAGGTTTTGAATTGGCGATCAATGCGACGCCGGTAGAAGGTGATTTCACTTGGAACACAAGTTTGAACCTGACATACAACAAGAATAAAGTATTGGATCTGGGTGATGTCTCTTTCATTTACCCGAGCCAGCCGGGACAGGACGAGACCGGTACGCATCTCGGACGTATCATACAGGTCGGACAGCCGTTGGGAACATTCTACGGATATGTTTATGACGGACTTTTCAGCACGACGGACGATATCAAATCTTCCGCCCAGCCGACAGCTCAGCCGGGAGATATCCGGTTTAAGGACATCAGCGGACCGGACGGCGTTCCCGACGGACAGATCAATGACCTCGACCGTACCATTATCGGTTGTGCACAGCCTAAAGTGTTCGGAGGTTTCAATAATACCTTCTCTTATAAGAATTTCGATTTGAATGTAAATACGATTTTCTCTTTAGGAAATGATGTCTATAACGGTACGAGAGTGATGATGGAAAACATGCAAGGCTCGAGCAATATGTTTGCATCGGTTGTGAACCACTGGACCGAGTCGAACCAGAATGCGGCTTTCCCGCGTCCGCTCCGTTCAAAAGCCGTGATGCGCGTGTCTGACCAGTATGTGGAAAACGGTTCTTACTTCCGTTTCCAGAATATCACGCTGGGCTATAATGTGCCTACCGATTTCTTAAGCTTCACGAAATATGTCTCTGCTTTGCGTGTTTACGCTTCTTTGCAGAACTTCTTTACGATTACGAGCTATTCGGGCGATAATCCGGAAGTGAGTAAATACGGTCAGGATAACCTGGGCGCCGGATATGATGCTTTCTCCTATCCGTTTGCGAAATCAGTGTTGTTTGGTTTGAATGTTAAATTCTAATTGAGTCTAAGTAGTTATGAAAAAGATAGCATTTATAATATTGAGTTCAATCATGATGGGCTCTTGTACGGACATGGACTTGATACCGGAGTCTAATTTGAGTCCTGAAAACTTCTTTAAATCGGAAGAAGATGCAGCGGCGGCTGTTTATGGCACCTACGCTACCTTTGCCGGAAATGATATTTATAACCAGTTCTGGGAAGTATTGCAAAGCCAAGGTACGGATGACAGCGAATGGGGAGGTGGACGTACGACGAATAACCTCGATAAGAATGCCTTGGATAAATTTGAGTTCGATGGAAACACGAACTTAGTCTATTCGGTTTGGGTCAGACATTATGTGGCTGTCAACCACGCTAACTTTGCGATCGAAAACATCTCGAAGATGGGAGACGGCCTGATTAAGCCGGAAGCAAAAAGCCGTCTGATAGGCGAAGCTAAGTTCTTGCGCGCGTTGGCCTATTTTAACCTGGTCCGTACGTATGGCGGAGTTCCTTTGGTATTGAAGGAAACGACATCGCTGGACGGGTTGGAAGTGCCTCGTAATTCGTTGGATGAGTGTTACGCACAGATCATAACGGACTTGCAGGATGCAAAAGCCGCTTTGCCGGTAGTCACGCAGATTCCGAGCGGTTATCTGGGACGCGCCACAAAAGGTTCGGCTTCCGCTCTGTTGGCTAAGGTCTATTTGACTCGTGAAGACTATCAGAATGTCGTGAAAGAAACGGCGGAAACGATGCAGATGGGTTATAAGTTGTGGGAGAATTATGCCGACAACTTCGACCTGGAAAAGGAAAACGGGCAAGAGTCTGTTTTTGAAATCCAGTATAAACGGAATACTCCGGGCGTGCTTGGTAGTAACTTCAATGGTTATTACCGTCCTCCTTTCGTGAATATAAACGGTTGGACCGGATATGGTGACGATCCGGTGACACGCAATCATTACGAATGTTATGAGGAAGGCGATTTGCGCCGTGACGTAAATGTCCGCCTGTACACGTTGGAAGAATATCCGAATATGTCTACCAACTATGAGTTCCCTTGCTACGTGAATAAATTCCTGGATTTGTCGCCGCAGGCAATCCGGTCACAGGGGAGCGAAAATAACTATCCGGTGTTGCGCTACTCAGATGTTTACCTGATGCGTGCGGAAGCGTTGAATGCACTTAATCCTTCCGATGCGGAGGCATATGAGAACCTGAATATAATACGTCGTCGTGCTTTCGGCAAGGACATGAACACGGCTTCCGATATCGACATCAAACCCGGATTAAGCAAAGAGGCTTTCCTGGATGTGATCTTGTTGGAACGTCGCCGCGAGTTCGCGTTTGAAGGGCAACGCCGTTTCGACTTGCTGCGTACGCATAAGTTGAAGGAGGCGATGATGGCTCAGAACCCGACTATCGCTTCAGTCATAGAGGATAAACATTATTTGTTGCCGATACCTGTGACTGAAATGGATGCAAATAAACTGTTGGAACAAAATCCTGGATGGTAATAGCGTATGAAAAGAAGAAATTTTATAAGAAACATTAGTTCTTTAGGCTTGGCATCTGTGGCGATGGGGAAACCCTTCGCCGCAGAGAGTCCCAAAACGGACGCATCGCCGGGTAAAGCCAAAATACCGGTGTATGACGGTTGGGACGTGATTGTTGTGGGAGGTGGACCTTCGGGATGTGCTGCGGCTACGGCTGCGGCACGCGAAGGTGCCAAAACACTGCTGATAGAAGGAACCGGCGCTTTGGGCGGAATGGGAACATCCGGATTGCTGAATGCCTGGTGCCCTTTTACAGACGGTGAGAAGATTATTTATAAAGGACTTGCGGAACGGGTTTTCAAGGAGTCCAAGAAGGGTGTCCCGCATGTCCATTATGATGATTGGGTTCCCATCAACGGCGAGTATCTGAAGGTTGTGTATGATGACCTGGTTACTTCTGCCGGCGTCACCGTTCTCTTTTTCTCCACGATGGCGGCTGTCGAGATGAAGGGAAAGGGAGTCGTGGAGGCGATAACCGTTGCCAACAAGGCCGGCCTGTCGACTTACAAAGCAAAGGTCTTTATCGATTGCACGGGCGACGGCGACCTGGCTGCCTGGGCTGGCGCAAACTTTGTGATGGGCGATGGCGAAGGATCCGTACAGGAAGGGACTTTGTGTTTTACGGTGGCGAATGTCGATCCGTATGAATACTCATTGATCGGGACTGTGCATAGCAATCAGAAGAGCAGTCCGGTTCATTCGATGGTGGGCAATCCGAACTATCCGTTAGTGAAGGACCGGCATATGAATGACAAAGTGATAGGCCCCGGATTCCTGGGCTTTAACGCCGGCCATGTCACGGTCGACAGCACGGACCCTGCTTCTTTGACCGATGCCATGATGAAAGGGCGCAAGCTGGTACATCAACTGCATAAAGGACTGGTGGAGTTCGCACCGAAGCCGTTCGGCGCCTCTTTCCTGGCGGGAACATCCAGCCTCATGGGAATACGGGAAAGCCGACGGATCAAATGCGATTACACCTTTACACTGGAAGACTGGCTGGCCCGTCGCGAATTTGAAGACGGCATCGGGCGTAACTGCTATTATATCGATGTCCACAAAGAGGGCGCAGCGAAATATCCCCGCTATAAAAAGGGAGAGTCGCATGGGATTCCGTTCAGTTGTCTGGTGCCTGCCGACTTGAAGAATGTAATGGTTGCAGGACGCTGTATCTCGACAGACCCTTATGCTCACGGCAGTCTGCGCGTGATGCCTCCTTCCCTGGTAACAGGCGAGGCGGTCGGCGTTGCGGCAGGACAGATTTGCAAGTCTAAATCTCCCGATGTTCATCAGGTGGATATCCAACAATTACGGAAACGTTTACGGGAAGAAGGTCAGTTGATCTGAATCTCTTACTTCTGCTTCAGCTTTAGGGAATAGGCATCGGGCTGGAAACGGATGGGCATCGGATGGAAAACGGATGGGCATCGGTTTCCCGGCCGATGCCTGTCCGTTTATGGAAGGATAACCTTGTAATGCTTCTGGAAGTGGGGCGTCTCGATTTGTAAGATATAGATCCCCGGTTTATTGGAAACCGGGACGGACGCTGAACCTTCCCGTATCTTTTTATTTAAGAGGCAACTTCCACTTATATCGGTGAGTTTGATATATCCCGGCTCCGGTATGTTTTGCAGGTAAAGTTGTCTGTCTTTTATAAAGTAATGGATATTGCCAGTTTTTAGGTTTGTAAGCCCGGTGCTTTGTTTATCCGGTGCGGGCTCGGCATTGTGTGGGGCTAAAGGGGCGTTTGTCCGTATCATATTGGTTGTTTTGGCGGACAGATCGGACGATACGTTTATATGGGTTTCGGATGAGGCCTTGACGAAGAAGGCGGAGAATGGCGGTAAAGCATAGTCGCTGTTGAGGGGATAAGCCGTGTAGCCGGAACTGCTGTACACATAAACATATCCGTCCAGAGTCTCATTCTTTTCGATTTGTGATAAGGGGAGCGGGGCCGGTAAAGGATTTCCGCATAAATACCAGCCGTAGTTCTCCCGGTTCCAGGCGGTCATGCCGGTAGCCAAAGGGATGCTTAACGTGCCGGTGTTGGCAAAATCTTCGGGAATATCGCCGGGACGGGAGGAGAACGACAGTGTCTTGTCCGTCGCTTGGCTGTCTAATGCGATCAGATAGCCTTTATTCTTTTCAAATATGGGAATCTCATCGGAACGAACCGGCACGACTTCCCAGTTCCCGGTTGGGCGATTGGCCGATGCGCGTTTATCTCCGTTGTAACACTGAACATACAGGAAGTTCCCTCCGGCATTCGGAGTGCCGTCTTTCTGATTAAAGCGGGAGTCTATGCCGGAAGGATAGACATCGAAAGGGAAAGAGATAAAATACCATTTCCCTGTTTCCTCGAAAGTCTTACGAACGGTTATGCAGTCGGAGATTGTGATTGCTCCTCCCGACTGGATGGAAGCATCGGCTTCAAACAGTTCCAAATGATTCGCCATAAATTTTGTTCCCGGGTTGATTTGCAGATTGCCGGAACTGATCGCGGCAGTGTTACAATAGGTATCGGCAGTGATAGAGACATTTCCCTTTATCAGTGCGCTGCGGTGGCGGAGCGGGGGAAGATGCGACCAGCGGATTGTGTCGTTCCAGTTGCCGGTGCCGGTAAAAAGCGAGTGGGTTGGGATAGTGCCGGATGCAAAGGCGTATTGCAGGCAATAGTAGCTATCAGGATTAGTACCGGTAGCAGAAAAGAAATCTATTTTTAACGGAGTGTTTGGGATGATAAGTGCATTATATGGACATGCGATGTTACTATCAGTGATTTTTGCAATCACTTGTACGGATGTGTCCTTTTCCGTATAGATACGCATGCTTAGGTTGTTGCCTCTATTCAGATAGTTCCCTCCGTAAAAGATTTCAGCTGTTACATCCGAATAAAGAGTCGGGATGTATTGTTCAAACCTGACGGAACTCCCTAAAGGCATTCTTAATCCCATTTTTCCTCCCAGTTTGTCAATGTTGACGGAAGATACGTCGAGAATCTGAGTTCCTCCTTTTGCTGAATATCCCCAATTATCCCATTCCGAATCCCCGAATGTCTGCAGCCTGAACGTGTCGGATACAAGCGTATTGTCGCTACTGTTTACAAAACTTTCCCATGAAGATGGATCGGAAACTTGCGCTTGAAGTGAATAGCCGGTACCGAAGAATAGAATCTTAACAAGTGCGCATTGAACAAAGTGCATGACTTTCTTTTTCATAGTTAATACTATTTTGGATTGTTATTATGGTTGCAAATATACATAAATAATTGAATTTACTATCTTTGCCGCATGAAAGAATTTATTATATCTGAAGCACAGACAGAAAAGGCCGTTCTTGTGGGGCTGATTACCCCCGAACAGAACGAACAGAAAGTAAGAGAATACTTGGATGAATTGGCTTTTCTGGCCGATACCGCAGGTGTCGAGGCTGTGAAACGCTTTTATCAGAAACTGGATTATCCGAACTCCGTTACTTTTGTCGGTTCCGGCAAGTTGCAGGAGATTAAAGAATATGTGGTGGAAAATGAGATCGGGTTGGTGATATTCGATGACGAACTTTCCGCCAAGCAATTGCGCAATATCGAGAAAGAGCTGCAGGTGAAGATACTGGACCGTACGAACCTGATCTTGGATATCTTTGCCAGTCGCGCGCAGACCGCCCACGCCAAGACACAGGTGGAATTGGCACAGTATAAATATATGCTGCCGCGCCTGACCCGTCTGTGGACGCACCTGGAACGTCAGCGAGGCGGTGTCGGTATGCGCGGACCGGGTGAGACGCAGTTGGAGACGGATAAACGTATTATCCTGGATAAGATATCCAAGTTGAAGCGTGACCTGGTTGAAATAGACAAGCAGAAGAGCGTGCAGCGGAAGAACCGCGGCAAGATGGTTCGTGTCGCCCTGGTCGGATATACCAACGTTGGGAAGTCCACTTTGATGAATCAGCTCAGCAAAAGCGAGGTGTTTGCCGAAAACAAACTGTTTGCGACATTAGACACGACTGTACGCAAAGTGATTGTCGACAACCTGCCTTTCCTGCTGTCCGATACTGTCGGCTTTATCCGTAAGTTGCCGACCGAGCTGGTCGAATCGTTCAAGTCTACTTTGGATGAGGTGCGTGAGGCCGATTTGCTGGTCCATGTCGTCGATATTTCCCATCCGACATTCGAGGAACAGATCGAAGTGGTGAACCGTACGTTAGCAGAGATCGACAAGACGGAGAAGCCGATGATTATGGTGTTCAACAAGATCGACGCTTTCACCTTCGTACCGAAGGAGGAAGACGACCTGACACCGCGTACGCGTGAGAATATCGACTTGGATGAGTTGAAACGTACGTGGATGAACAAGATGCAGGACAACTGTATCTTTATCTCGGCCAAGGAGCGGACCAATATCGATGCCCTCAAAACCTTGTTGTACGAACGGGTGAAGCAAATTCATATTACCCGTTTCCCTTATAACGATTTCCTGTTCCAACAATATGACGAAGAATGATTGATACTGAAGATTTGAGGAAACTGCGACCGCAGGAAATTGCAGCTTTGGAGGCAAACGGCTGTAGCGCAGAAAACTGGGATAACATATGGGTTGTCAGTGCTTTCAGAGGCGAATATGTGGTTAATGTTCGCTTTTCCGGGCTTATCGTATTAGGTCTTTTCAAGAAAGAGTTTACGTTTCCGGGCGGAGTGAAGAAGCATAGCGGTATTCGAAATGCAACTTTGCATAATTGTCAGGTAGGGAATAATACGTTGATAGAGGATGTGCATAATTATATAGCCAATTACGTTATCGGCGATGAATGTATTATTCAAAATGTAAACGTAATGATTGTTGAAGGAGAAGCCTCTTTTGGAAATAATGTTTTGGTCTCTGTCTTGAATGAGACAGGAGGACGTGAAGTTCCTATTTATGGAGGTTTGTCTGCTTCGTTGGCTTATCTGATCGCATTATACCGGCATCGTCCTGAATTGATAGACAGGTTGCAGTCGTTAATTGCGGAATATGCTGAAGATGTGTCTTTGGAATATGGTAATGTTGGTGATTATGTGAAAATCACCAATGTGGGGACACTTCGGAGTGTCTGGATAGGCGATTATGCAACGATTGAAAACTGTACCCGGCTTGCTAATGGTACGATACGGAGTAATGAAAAGGCTCCGACTTATATTGGCGACAGTGTGATTGCCGAAGACTTTATCATCTCTTCCGGTGCTGTTGTTGCCGATGCGGCCAAGATCATCCGTTGCTTTATCGGGCAGGCTTGTCATGTGACGCATAACTTCTCGGCTCACGATTCCCTTCTGTTCAGTAATTGCACCTTCGAGAACGGGGAGGCCTGCGCTATCTTTGCCGGGCCGTTTACGGTTTCGATGCATAAGAGCAGCCTGCTGATTGCCGGGATGTATTCGTTCCTGAATGCCGGTAGCGGTTCGAACCAGAGTAACCATATGTATAAGTTGGGCCCGATCCATCAGGGAATCGTGGAGCGCGGCTCTAAAACAACCAGCGATTCCTATATCCTGTGGCCGGCGCGTGTCGGCGCTTTCTCGCTTGTGATGGGACGCCATCATCATCATAGCGACACGTCGGATATGCCGTTTTCCTATCTGATAGAGAAGGACGATGAAACCTATCTGGTGCCAGGTGTGAACCTGCGCAGTGTCGGGACGATCCGTGATGCGCAGAAATGGCCGAAGCGTGATAAGCGTACAGACCCGGAACGCCTGGATATGATCAACTACAACTTGCTGAGTCCGTACACGATCTATAAGATGATGAAGGCTGTCGGAATTCTGAAGAATCTTCAGGAACTGGTGGGCGAAACATCCGAGGTCTATTATTACCAGAACACCCGTATCAAAGGCTCTTCTTTGCGGACTGCCCTTGAACTCTACGGAATGGCTATCAATAAGTTCTTAGGCAACTCGCTGATTAAGCGGTTGGAGGGGACGCTATTCCGCTCTATGGATGAGGTCTGGGCGCAATTGAAACCGACCTCTGTGGAAGGCCGTGGCGAATGGCTGGACCTTTCCGGATTGATCCTTCCGAGGGAAGAGTTGGATAAGTTGATCCAAAAGATCGAGAATGGAGATATTCATTCACTTGATGAGATCGAACGATTCTTCGCAACGATGCACAGCCGTTATTATGATATGGAGTGGACATGGGCATACGATAAACTTGAAGAATATTACGGCATCAGCCTCTCGTCCATATCAGCAGAGCAAATCATCGAGCTTGTCCGCCGCTGGCAGGACTCTGTGATCGGGTTGGACAACCTGCTTTACAAAGATGCAAAGAAAGAATTTTCCCTGACATCCATGACCGGCTTTGGCGTAGACGGCTCGGACAAAGAAAAACAGGAAGACTTCGAAGGCGTACGCGGCGCATTCGAAAGTAACCCGTTTGTAACAGCCGTCAAAGAACATATCATTGCCAAACGTGCTTTGGGGGATGAATTGATTGATAGAATGACGCCGTTAACCTAATAAAAAAGCCAGCTTAATCAAGCTGGCTTAAATATATTCCGAAAAAGACGTATTCATTACATATTCTCAATCCATTTTTTCCCGGATGGAGTGTAAGTGTATACTAATATGCCAACGGCAACAATAGCTACAACAGTGAAAAAGATAACAGCTATTTGCATACTAATTATTATTTTAAAATTCTATATCCAATCATCGCAAAGGCAACTGTCCCAACGAATCCCATTCCAAAAAGGAAAATTGCCATATTAGAAATCTCAGCATCTACATCCTTATTTAATAAAGAAGCTGCAACTCCTAATACTAAAGCTGCAAAAGTCAGCTTGGCCATATCAAAGAAAAACTTGGCAGTTGTTTCTTTTCTTACTTTACTTTTTTCTAATTCGTTTTTGGTTGCCATGTTACAAATATGAGAAAAGTTTTCCGAATAGCAAAAAGTATTTTGAAGTTATTTATTTCTCGGATGATGTTCCAATATCTCTTTCCGGAGGAACTGGCGGTCGATATGTGTGTATATTTCGGTGGTGGTGATCTTTTCGTGCCCCAGCATTTCCTGGATTGCGAGCAGATTGGCGCCACCTTCCAACAGATGGGTCGCGAATGAGTGGCGGAACGTATGCGGGCTTACATTCTTCTTGATCCCGGCCAGTTCCGTCTGCTGCTTGATGATATGGAACACCATGATTCGCGACAAGCCCGTACCCCGACGGCTCAGGAACAGGATATCTTCAAATCCTTTCTTTACGGGAACATGGTTACGGTCATACAGGTAGTTCTTAATTTCCTTTATCGCGACTTTCGAGATCGGAACCAAGCGTTGTTTACTCCCTTTCCCTTCCACCTTGATAAATCCTTCATCGAAATAAACGTCTGTGAAACGCAGCGTTATCAGTTCCGATACGCGCAGGCCGCAACTGTACAGCACTTCGAGCATCGCCCGGTTCCGTTGCCCTTCCGGTAGCGTCAGGTCGATCGTGTCGAGGATGCTGTTTATCTCGTTGACTGTTAGAACTTCGGGCAGCTTCAGCCCGATCTTGGGCGATTCTAACAATTCGGTCGGATCGATTGTTATATAATCGTCGAGGAACAGGAACCGGTAGAATGATTTGATACCCGAAATGATCCTTGCCTGCGAACGCGGATGGATGCCGATGTCACGGAGCCGGGCGACAAACTGTTGCAGGTCGTCATAGGTGACCTCTTCATACTTCTTGCCTTCACTTTCGACGAAGTTTGTCAGTTTGTCGAGGTCCGTCAGGTAAGCGTCGATCGAGTTGGGCGAAAGTGCTTTCTCCAGACGGAGATAAGTCCTGTATCGTTCTATTTTGTCATTCTCTTGATGCATGATTCATAATTCTTTACTATCTTTGCCGGATATTTTCTGCCCGTACAAGGTAGTGCAAAGGTAATAAATTACAGCAAAATGAAGAAGATTCAGATCATCAACGGCCCTAATCTTAATCTGTTAGGCAAGCGCGAACCGACAGTCTACGGAAATGCTTCCTTTGAAGGTTATCTGAGTGAATTACGTGCTAAGTATCCGCAATGTGAAATTGCTTACTTCCAAAGCAATGTGGAAGGCGAGATGATAAACAAAATCCATGAGGTCGGCTTCGATTACGACGGGATTATTATGAATGCAGGCGCTTATACGCATACTTCCATCGCGCTGCACGATGCAATAAAAGCTGTAACGACCCCGGTTGTGGAGGTGCATATCTCAAACGTACATGCCCGCGAATCATTCCGCCATGTTTCCATGATTTCAGCAGCCTGCAAAGGCGTGATCTTAGGATTCGGACTGGATTCATACCGGTTGGCTCTCGAATCGTTCCTGTAATAGTGATTAATAGGTAAAAATAATAGGTAAATATTTAGGTTATATGTTAAAGCATACGAAGATTGTTGCTACCATTTCCGACCAGCGTTGTGAGGTCGAATTTATCGACTCGTTGTATAAGGCGGGAATGAATGTTGTGCGCCTCAATACGGCTCACATGGCGGAAGAAGGATTGACTAAAGTGGTGACTAATGCCCGGGCGGTGTCCGGTCGCATCGGTATCCTGATGGATACGAAAGGGCCGGAAGTGCGTACTACGATTTCGCAGGCCCCGATTCCTTTTACAACCGGAGAGCTGGTGAAGATTATGGGAAATCCGGATATGGAAACTTCGCATGATTGTATTTGTGTCTCTTACCGGAATTTCGTGAACGACCTGGCTGTCGGCAGTGACATCCTGATCGATGACGGAGACCTGGAACTGAAAGTGACGGAAAAGAAAGACGACTATCTGGTTTGTGAAGTGCAGAACGACGCCACCTTAGGAAGCCGTAAAAGTGTGAACGTGCCGGGCGTACGTATCAATCTCCCTTCCCTGACGGAAAAAGACCGGAAGAATATCCTTTGGGCCATTGATAACGACCTGGATTTTATCGCCCACTCCTTTGTCCGTAACCGGCAGGATGTACTGGATATCCAGCGTATCCTGGACGAACACAACAGCCCGATCAAGATTATCGCCAAGATCGAGAACCAGGAAGGTGTCGACAATATAGACGAGATTCTGGAAGTTGCTTACGGTATCATGATCGCCCGCGGTGACTTAGGTATCGAAGTGCCGGCCGAAAAGATTCCGGGTATCCAGCGTGTTCTGATCCGTAAATGTGTGGAAATGAAAAAGCCGGTTATCGTGGCTACCCAGATGCTTCACTCCATGATCAACAACCCGCGTCCTACCCGTGCGGAGGTGACGGATATCGCCAATGCGATCTATTACCGTACGGATGCCCTGATGCTGAGCGGTGAAACAGCTTACGGCAAATATCCTCTCGAAGCGGTCCAGACCATGACGAAGGTGGCTCGTGAGGCCGAAAAGACAAAGCTGGCTGCCAATGATATCCGTGTCCCTATCGAAGGGAACGATTTGGATGTCACCTCTTTCCTGGCAAAGCAGGCGGTTAAGTCTTCCACTAAATTGCATGTGAAAGCGATTATTACCGATAGTTATACCGGACGTACAGCCCGCTACCTGGCGGCGTTCCGCGGAACATCTACCGTATTTGCCATTTGCTACAACCCTCGTGTGATGCGTATGTTGTCTCTCTCTTATGGCGTATGGGCTGTTTATCAGCCTTATAATGACAGCCGCCGCGGTTATTTCTTCCAGGCGTTGAACGAGATGATCAAGAGCGGACGTATCACGCGCAACAACATGGTGGCCTACCTGAGTGGTAGCTTCGGTGAGGGAGGTGGAACAAGCTTCCTTGAAATCAACAACGTAGGAAAGGTGTTGGATGCCGGAAACAACTATCAGTTGCCGACGTTTAAGGAAGTATGACTTTAGACGAATATATCCTTTCTCATAGTGACGAAGAAGGTGCACTGCTCGCGGCTCTGGACCGCGATGCGAATGTGAACCTGCTTCGTCCGCGTATGTTGTCGGGGCATTTGCAGGGGCGGATCTTGAAGATGTTTTGCCGGATGCTTCGTCCCCGCCGTGTGCTCGAGATCGGGACCTATACGGGTTATGCCACCCTTTGTATGGCGGAAGGGCTTGAGGAGGATGCTCTGATCCACACGCTCGAGATCAACGACGAGATGGAAGATTTCATTATGAAGTATCTGACGCAGTCGCCCCACCGGGATAAGATAAAAGTCCATTTCGGCGATGCCCTCGAAATCATTCCCACGCTGGATGAGACATTCGACCTTGTCTTTATCGATGCCGACAAGCGCTTGTATTCAGACTACTTCGACCTTGTTTTTCCGAAGGTGCGTCCCGGTGGACTGATCCTTGCCGACAATACGTTGTGGGACGGCCATGTGATAGAAGATCATCCGAAGGATAAACAAACACTGGGTATTCTTAGTTTTAATGATAAAATCAAAGAAGACCCGCGTATTGAAAAAGTTATCTTACCTTTGCGTGACGGCCTTACAATGATCTGGAAAAAATAAAACAGTAAGAATTTATGGAAAGTACAAGACTAAGTAAAATAGAACGTCTCCTGCAAAAGGAGTTGAGTGATATCTTTCAGAAACAGACACAGGCCATGCATGGTGTTCTGATTTCGGTGAGTGTGGTACGTGTCAGCCCGGACCTGAGTGTCGCACGTGCCTATCTGAGCATCTTCCCGTCTGAAAAGTCGAAGGAATTGCTCGAGAATATCCGGACAAACACGAAGGCGATCCGTTTCGATCTGGGACAGCGCATCCGTCAGCAAGTCCGTAAGATTCCCGAACTGACATTCTTTATCGATGACTCATTAGATTATATCGAGAATATTGATAATCTGTTGAAAAAGTAAAAGCTACCGCGTTGAACTTCCCGTTTTATATAGCCCGGCGTTACCTTTTTTCGAAGAAATCCCACAATGCCATTAATATAATTTCGATGGTGTCCGTTTGTGGGGTTGTCGTTGCGACGATCGCTTTGGTATGTGCGCTGTCTGTATTGAACGGGTTTGTCAGCCTGGTTTCCTCCATGCTCAGCAACTTCGATCCGGAATTGAAGATACTGCCGGCGCATGGAAAAGTGTTCGATCCGACCTTGCCGGCTGTCCAGGAAGTGAAGAAGCTGCCCGGAGTCGCCTTGTTTTGCGAAGTCCTCCAGGATAATGCACTCGTTCGCTACCGGGACCGCCAGATTGTGACGACGGTCAAAGGTGTGGACGATACGTTTGCGAAGCTGACGCGGATCGACAGTATCCTGATCGATAGCCGCGACGGTAAGTTTGTTCTTGCTGATGAAGTAGCGAATTTTGCAAGCCTCGGTGTCGGAACCGCCACACTCTTAGGTGTCCGTGCCAACTACTCCGACCCGTTGGAAATCTATGTTCCGAAAAGAGATGAGAAGGTGAATCTTGCCAATCCGGCGTCCTCCTTTAATCTTGATTATGCCTTTATCGGCAGTGTCTATGCCACCAACCAGCAGATGTATGACGAAAACTTCATGTTGTTGCCCCTCCCGCTGGTTCGTTCCCTGTTCCATTATGAAAAAGAGGTCTCTGCAATCGAGCTGTCTCTGGCTCCCGGTGCGGACGTAAATTCGGTCAAGAGCCAAATAAAATCGCTCCTGGGCGAAAATTTTTGGGTCAAGGACCGTTATGAGCAGCAGGAAGCCTCTTTCAAGATGATGCAAGGGGAGAAGTGGATGATCTTCCTGATCCTTTGTTTTATCCTGATCCTTGCCCTGTTCAATGTGATCGGTTCCCTTTCCATGTTGATGATAGAGAAGAAAGAGGATGTCCGTACTTTGCGCAATATGGGCGCCGACGATCGTCTGATCCGCCGTATCTTCCTTTTTGAGGGTTGGATGATTTCGGGGCTCGGTGCACTGATCGGCGTTATTATCGGCCTGACACTTTGCTTGTTGCAACAAGAGTTAGGAATTATCAAGTTAGGCCAGGCCGCCGGCTCTTTCATTATTGACGCCTATCCTGTCCGGGTTGAAGCCGGCGACGTTATCCTTGTCTTTATCACTGTCCTGACCATCGGCTTCCTTGCCGCCTGGTATCCTGTCCACTATTTAGGAAAGAAATGGCTGGATAAATAAAAGATTGGTCGAATGGATAAGCCTAAAGAGTAACTGATTAATTATAAAGAAGAAATTTCGTCTTTACTCAGTCCGGTGCTATTGGCGATGGAATCGATATCCATGCCCATGCGTTTCAGGTTTGCAGCTACTTGGCGTACACCTTCTGCTTTTCCTTCCGCTTTTCCTTCTATTCTGCCTTCCAGCTTGGCGGTGTCGATCGCGTCGTTTTGGATTATAATGTCATCTATATGCCGGTCGTAGACAAGGCGTTCCCCAGGCGACATAGAGTAGTATTTCAACTTTTCGCGGGCTTCCCGAAGGCCGGGGGTAGTCGTGTCGGGACGGATCGTGCCGTCTTTCAGGTACTTGATCCATTCGTCCAAAGGAGTGAGGGCCGCTTTATCGAACTCGTTTACACGGACCAGGATGTATTCGGGGAACACTTCGGCGGGGAGGCGGCTGACAATCACGTTGCGTTCACGCGTATTGACGCGCAGATGGTCACCGGTATGCACGCCAATGAAATGGTTCTGCCCGTGATAGATATAATCGTCACCAACACCGATGTCGAAATAAAGAATGCTGATGGAATAAACTTTCTTGATTTCCTGGTAGCCCTCGCCAAGGGAGATATGCTCGGTGATGGCTTTTGCAACGCCGTAGAGGATACGTTCCAGATAATGGATTTCGCGTGTGTTCTGAATTTCGACGATGATAATCTCGCCTTTGCTGTTGAGTGCCTTGATGTCGACGCGGTTGAACTTGTCGTCCGCACTCTCCTGATTACCTTCGCTTTCGAGGATTTCTTCGATCTTAATCTCTTCTCTTAACATGACAGTCAAGAAACCTTCGAGCACATCGAAATTGGCCTTCTGGCGCAACAGACGTTTGATGGCCCAATCGAACCGGATATACCGGTCTTGCAATTCTTTTTTTTCCTGCTCTTCCATGCTCTTCAGATCTGATTCGTTCTTTTTCATAGTCAATGTTTTTTAGTTATTACTTAATGCACAAATGTACACATTATAAATGAATAGGCAACGGATTGGGAAGAAAGTTTCACTTCTTGCCAGAACTGAACTATCCATCAAAACTTTCAATTTTCAACTCTTAACTTTCAACTATCCGGGGGGGCTTATTGTATAAAACGCATTTTTCGGGCTCGAAAGGCATCCGAAACAAAACAAATGTTAATCCACTTTTCGGCCGCCGAAAAGGGGCTGTTCCCTCTTTTCCTGGAGTTTTTTGCCGGAAAGTCAACCTTTATTTCATTTATCCTGTACTTTATCGCCATGAAGACGGTCACCGTACCCTATGAAGACGGTCGCCATTCCAACGAAGACGGTCGCGAGGGCGATGAAGACGGGCGTCGTGGCGACAAGCTCCCGAAATTTTCCTTACATATTTGAGACGCAGTCCGTATTTGTTTTGCTACAGGCGATTCTCCGGGAGTTAAGCTTTATCACTTTGCCGGTGTTTCCGGTTTCAGGTAATCAAATTGCACGTTTTTTCAGACAGCCTGCGCACCTCGCTCCATCTCTTGTCAGTAAAGAGGGATAAAACCGTGAAAAGAGTCAATTCAAAATCGATCAAGATTTCGGACGAAATAGAAAAAACGGCTGGGAAGGGGGTTCTTGTATATTCTTCCGGTTTTATTCGGAGCTATAAACAACTATTTGTAAATTCAAATCTACTATTAATGTACGCGTGTACATAAATACAATGTGTCTTTATAAGAACCAGTGCGAAACCGGGAGATATTATCGCTTGATATCTTGCCCTTCGCTTTCTTAGTTCGTGTTGGAAAGAGGCGTTTTCGTACGAAATAGGCTATCTTGTTGATAAGAAAGAATATAGAAAAGGAAAAAATATTAAGGAAAAGGATTGCCGATTTAAAAGTTATGCGTATTTTTGCCAAAAGAATTTGGTACGCATTAGTGATTGATTATAAAGTATTGGAAGCGTACATATTATTGGATTGAACTTATTACACTTTAGTATTAATATTAAATTATTTGATTATGAACAAAAAGTTTTCTACTCTTGTAGCAGGTGCTGCGCTCTTACTTGGTGCGGTGTCGGCTAATGCGCAAGTAGGGTTTGATGGCGACATTAAGCTGAAGGAAGGACAGAGCGAGAATCTCTACCAAATTCAGATTAAAGGTGGCTACCTTACAATTAATGAAACAGGGAAGTTGGATACTGTAAATACAGTAACTTCTAAAAATTTAGCAAGAACATTGTGGTGTGTTACTGTTGGCAAGGAAGTACAGGGACAGCAACCTAAGTTTGACTTTTTGAATAAAGGAGCTCAAGCTTATTTGGATGTAACTATGGACGGACTTGCTGGTGCAGCTTATGCTCCTGAAGTTTCTTATCCTGCTGCCGATACAGCTGCTGTTGGTGGTGAAATTGGTGGTTGGGCTTATTCTTCTGTTTATAAGAATGGTATTGAATTAAACAAGCCTCTTTTCTCTTATTTTACTCCGGACTCTGTTGTGGGTCTTGTAATTGATGGCAGTGTTGTCAAATTGAAAAAAACAAGTGCAGATAAGATTGCTACAGTTTTCACAGACTCTGTATCGTTGGTTAAGGCTGATGCTATCGAGTTGAATGCAGAAGAAATTAATACTGTTTTAGGCTCTCAGAAAGCTACTGACGGTGTTGATTTGACTTTTACTCCTGACGTAAAAGGTACAGATCTTAAGAATCCGTTTAAAGTGGGTAAATTCTTAGCAGTTCAGGCTACTACTGATGGATCTACTGCTGATGGTCATTTTGTAAATGTTTTGAGCAAGGACTCTTCTTATTTGTATGTAGATACTTCTTATACAAATGTTATTGGTGCTGCAAAATTCCTGGCTTATAAATGGTCTGATTTGAGATATGCTACTATTGGTAAATCTGCTCAGGATTCTATTAAAGACAATGCACTTGCATCACAATTTAAGTTCTTGTTTACTTACTATCCTACAAACGACAGTTTGGAAATCCAAGTAAAGGATGTGATGTTTGAAGATGCAACTGGTGTTTTCGTTGATACTCCGACTGATTCTGTATATGTTTCTTTGCAGGAATTAGTTAAGGATCAGACTCGTATTTTGACAGTTGACTCTGTTGCTCAGAATACAAGAATTGGCTTTGGCTATAAGGGTTGTGGTACTATTACAAGCGATAAGACTTCTAAGGACAATGGTTTGTATGTTATCTATAATGCTAAAGGTCAGGTATTAGCTTCTCCTATCCACAAAAATGGTTTAGCTTATGAATGGGTAACTCTTGATGAACAAGATCCTGAACATATGCCGGCTTATCAGTGGTTGGTACAAAAGACTCAGAATTCTGAAACGTTGAAAGCTACTTCTCCGCTTAAGATTACAAACCGTGAGTTTAAACACAATACAACTGTTCAGTTACGTTCAAAAGATGATAAGATTACTGCTGATGCATTTAGCTTTACTGGCGTTAGTGTTGCTGCAGGTTCTGTAGTCAGATTCGAACAGATCACAGACTCTACAATCTTGAAAGATTCTTATCTGGGATATAGAAAGTTCGATAAAGATAGCTTGAAGGTTGCTAAATATAAATTCAACTATTTGCATCCGTATGCTCAGGATAAGTGGATTAAGAGAGGTGAAGGTAAAGACTCTGTTCTGTATGCTACAGATGGTTATACTGCATTTACTATCTCTGAAGGTACACAGGTTAACTATGGTGAAAATCCTGCAAATGTTGATGGTTTGAAGGGTATTGCTAAATTGTACAGAAATCAGTATTTGATTTCTTTGAATGCTGATACTGTAGGTGTTGGTGCTGAAAATAAGATCGTTTTAGGTCAAGTTGTTTTGGATAGTGTATATTTCAAAGAAAATAACCACTATGATAGCAACCACTATTATGCAATTGTAGAGGCATCTGCTAATGCAATCGCTTCAAATAAGTTTGGTGTCGCTGATGATGGTATGACTGCAAACTTGAAATCTCAGCCGCTGGCTGAAACAAGAACTTCTGCATTTGCAATCAAAGTTGATGATGTTCCTTTGTATCGTCGTTTCAACAATGTAGCTTTGAATGAAAGTGCAACTGATGGCGCTGATACATTGCGTTTCATGGAAACGATTCGTAAAGAATACTTGATGGATGAAAACAACCGTGAAGGTGGTTTGATGGATAAGAATGTTAACTATCTGGGTATCTGGACTGCTGATAAGGCAACAGGTCTTGGATTCCATGTTGATACTGCTTGGGTTACACGTGGTTTAGGTTATATCAAACCGCAGTACTTGATCTCTGTAGATCGTACAGTCGTTCCTGCTAAGGGTGGTTATATCTGTGAAGAAACAACTGGACATATCACTGCTGATGGTACGCCGACAGACAACGCTGAAGAATGCTACCACTCTAAACCGGGTGTTGCTGGCTTCGTTCACGCTAAGTTCTTGGTAAGCTTTGCTGACTCTGCAGCTGCACATGGATTTGATAAACCTTATACAGATATTAAGAATGGTTACACTCGTGTTGGTTTTGTGAAAGCTATTCAGTCTGGTGATAAACTCTTTATCTTGGTTAATGGCTTTGAAAACATGAAACCGGAAGATCTGGATACTGCTACAGTAGCTAAAGCTTATACGGACGCTAAGATTTATAACACTTATGTTAAATCTTTGAAGAATGATAATCATAAGAACTATACTTGGTCATTCCGTTATGTAACTCCTGAAACTGCTGCTAATGTTGTAAAAGAAGGTCCGGAAAATTCATTCTTAATTGAATCTGCTTCTTACGAACCGGTAGCAGCAAACAACAGAGATATCGCTCCTGAAAAAGCAGCTTGGATTAAGATGCAGAATGGTTGCATTGTCTTGACTGACAAATCTTCTACATTCTCTAATGCTAAGACTGGTGGTGACGGTGCATTGGTATTCAATGTTGAAAACAAAGAAAACGATGAACTGGCTACAGACAACGAAGCAATCGCTACATCTGAAGTAACAGTTATCGCTCAGAACGGTGCTGTAAGAATTGCTAACGCTGAAGGCAAGAAAGTTGTTATCACTAACATCTTAGGCCAGACAATTGCTAACACAGTAATCACTTCAAGCGACGCTGTAATCGCTGCTCCTGCCGGTGTAGTTGTTGTAGCTGTTGAAGGCGAAGAAGCTGTAAAAGCTATCGTTAAATAATTGATGCATTTATTAATTAAATAAATCAATCTGCTCCTCCTTTCGTGAGAAAGGAGGGCGGAAAACAAATAGGCCTTTCCGGTAGAAATATCGGAGAGGCTTTTTGTGCTTATATGTGAACGGGTAAAAGGGGGTATGAGGTGGACTTTAACCTTCGGAGAGTGCGATATTTGAAAACGATCCTGTATAATCCCCCAAATATGCGATTCTGACGGACTTTAGGCTGCCAAAATGTAAGCATTTTTCCGACCTGTTGAAAACTTTTTTTTACTTTTCTCTTATATTTCTTGGCGGTTAAATTAGGAAATGTGTATTTTTACCATCCGATAGGGTGATGTATGTGCAAATCAATCAACTACGGGCCCTTATTTTAAGGAAAAGTTTAACACAGAGTAGCGAAGGAATGGAAGAAAAAGAAGTCTGTTATCATGTGCCGGTAATGCTTCGTGAAAGTTTGGAAGGAATGGACATTCAGCCCTCTGGGGCGTATGTCGATGTGACCTTCGGAGGGGGAGGACACTCCCGCGAGATATTGAACCGGCTGGATAACGAAGGAGAACTGTATGGATTTGATCAGGACGCCGATGCTGAAAACAATATTCCGGCCGATCCCCGTTTTGTCTTTATCCGTAGTAATTTCCGATATTTATACAACTTTATGCGCTACCACGATGTAGTGGGTGAAGTCGATGGACTGTTGGCGGACTTAGGTGTCTCTTCTCATCATTTCGATGACAAGGAACGCGGGTTCTCTTTCCGTTTTGACGGTGCGTTGGATATGCGGATGAATACCCGTGCGGGACAGACTGCGGCGGATATCGTCAATACATATACGGAAGAACAGTTGGCAGACCTGTTCTATCTTTACGGCGAATTGAAAGTGTCGCGTAAGTTAGCCTCCGTGCTGGTACGCAGTCGGGAAGCGAAGAAGATAGAAACGATCGGCGACTTTTTAGAAGTGATAAAGCCCTTTACGGGAAAAGATAAAGAGAAGAAGTTCCTGGCTCAGGTCTTTCAGGCGCTCCGTATCGAGGTCAACGACGAGATGCGTGCCTTGAAGGAGATGCTGCAACAGACGCTGCAGGTGTTGAAGCCCGGTGGCCGGTTGGTGGTGATCACCTACCATTCCCTGGAAGACCGCCTGGTGAAGAACTTTCTGAAGACAGGAAACTTTGAGGGTAAGACGGAACAAGATTTCTTTGGAAATATCAAATCGCCCTTCCGTTTGGTGAATAACAAGGTGATTGTCCCTTCGGACGAGGAGATCGAACGTAATCCCCGTTCCCGGAGTGCGAAGTTGCGGATCGCTGAAAAATTGTAGTTAATATATAGGGTTATGGACGCAGGGAAGAAGAAAAAGAAGAAGGAGAGCCGTTTCTCCTTTTTGTACATACTGGGCGGTGGAATCCTGAAGGAGGATTTCATTGTTAAGCATACGCGTATGATTGTGCTTATCGTCATCCTGGTGTTCTTCTTTATTGGTAACCGGTACACCTGTATGCAGAAACTGCGCGAGATCGACCGTCTGCAACAGCAATTGCGCGATGTTCGTTTTGAAGCACTGTCCATTTCCTCGGAACTGACAGGCAACAGCCGGCAGTCGCAGATCGAACTATTGATTGAAGAACAAGGTATAGAACTGGAAACGGCGAAGAATCCGCCGTACGAATTGTATAAGTAAAGATGGCTGAAGAGATCGAACCAAATGAACTTGCCCCGAAGAGTAACCGGATTCTATTCTGTTACTTTTTCATCGTGTTTCTGCTCGGAGGGGTGGCAATCGCCATTCTGGCGCGGGCTTTCGACACGGCTTTCGTTGAAAGGGATACCTGGCTGAAGGTGGCCGAGAGCCAGAAACGTCCGAACCGCCTGATCTATCCCAGCCGTGGGAATATCTATTCTTCCGATGGCAAGCTGATGGCAACCAGCGTGCCCTGTTTCTATATGTATGTCGATTTCAATGCCGATTGCTATTCCCATCCTACCCCTAAATGGAATAGCCTGGACACGCTCCTGAAGAGCAAGAATAACGGGATCGATTCCCTCTCGGTCTATCTCTCCCGTAAGTTGAAGAACCGGACGCCTGCCGGATATAAAGCTTATTTGTTGAGCGGTTTGAAGAAGAAGAGCCGCCAGTTCCCTGTTTATGAGAAAAAGATATCCTATTCGGATCTGAAAGAAATACAGAAGTACCCGTTCTTCCGCTTAGGACGGTTCAAGAGCGGTTTCTATACGCGCGAAATGGTGGAACGGCAGAAACCGTTCGGCTCATTGGCATCCCGTACGATTGGCGATACCTTCCGCGATATCGACCCGAAGACAGGGCTTACGAAAGGCAAGAACGGTTTGGAGTTGCAATACGACACTCTGTTGCATGGCGAAGCTGGTCTGAACTCCGTGCGCCGTGTGGGAGGCGGATGGACAAACGTCGTGGAAATCGATCCGGTGGAAGGAATGGATATCTGTACGACAATCGATATAAATATCCAGGATATAGCCGAGAAGTCTTTACTCGATATGCTGAAGAAGATCGATGCCGCATCCGGTACGGCTGTCGTTATGGAAGTGGCGACAGGCGAGGTGAAAGCTATTACCAATATGGGACGTATCCGCGAAGGGGTTTATGGTGAAGACACGAACCACGCTGTTGCGGACGAGACGGAACCCGGCTCGACGTTCAAGGTCGCCTCCATCATGGTTGCCCTCGAAGACGGTGTTTGCCAGCCCGGCGATACGGTGGATGTCGGCAACGGTATTTATATGTATAAAGGCGCCCGTATGACAGACCATAATAACAATAAAGGCGGTTATGGGCGTATCTCGGTAGAACAGGCGATCTGGAATTCCTCCAATATCGGAGTCGCCAAGACCATCCTGAAAGGATACGAAAAGAATCCGACCAAGTATGTGGAAGGGCTTTACCGCCTCGGCCTGAATGAAGATCTGCGTCTGGAAATCCCCGGAGCCGGCCGTGCCAAAATACGCCGCCCTGATGATACGGTCCGCTATTGGTCGAAGACGGCGCTCCCCTGGATGTCGTTCGGTTATGAAACGCAGATACCGCCGATCTATACGTTGGCTTTCTATAATGCCATTGCCAATAACGGGAAAATGATCCGTCCGATCTTTACTAAAGAGATCATGCACAACGGCAAGACCGTGCAGAGTTTCTCGACCGAAGTGATACGGGAGTCGATTTGCTCGGAACGTACGCTGAATATTATAAAAGATATGCTGTTAGGCGTCGTGGAGAAAGGGACGGGTAAAGCTGTCCGTTCCGATTTCGTCCGGATAGCCGGAAAGACCGGTACGGCGCAGATCGCATCGGGCGGTGTCTATCGCCAGGCCGGCCACCAGGTCGCTTTCTGCGGTTATTTCCCTGCCGATGCTCCGAAATATTCCTGTATTGTCGTGATCCGCCAGCCGCGTATCGGTTATCCTTCGGGAGGAACGATGTCCGGTGGTGTGGTAAAAGCGATAGCGGAAAAAGTATATGCCAGCCATATGTCTTTCGATATCCGCGATATGGAACGCGATTCGCTGGCTGTCACGATGCCGCGCCCGAAGGCAGGCGACCGGATTGCCTTGGACGAAGTGCTGGATAAACTGGACATCGATATGAACACGGATGAAGCTGCCTCCCGGTGGGTGACGGCTTCCATCGACGACAGCCTGCAGGTTGTCAAACTGAAAGATATACCTGTCCGGGAAGGGCTTGTGCCGAACGTGGTCGGCATGGGTGCCAAAGATGCCGTCTACCTGCTCGAAAGTGCCGGGTTGCGGGCTTCCCTGAATGGTCTGGGGCGCGTTGCTTCCCAATCCGTATCACCGGGCGCCAAGGTATCGAAAGGACAAACAGTCTCATTAACGTTAAAATAGACTATGGAACTAAAAGAACTCATTCGTCCGTTGGAAGTACTTGAGATCGTCGGAGACGCAAGTGTCGAGATCACAGGTATCCAGTCTGATTCCCGCAAAGTGGAAAAAGGCTTTTTGTTTGTGGCCGTACGCGGTGTCTCTGTCGATGGTCATGCCTATATCGAGGGGGCGGCCGGGAAAGGAGCTGCCGCAATAATCTGCGAGGAAATCCCTTCGGATGAAAACATACATACATCCGGAAACAATCCTGTTTTTATCCGGGTGAAAGATTCGGCGGAGGCCTTGGGCAAGGTGTTGTCAGCCTGGTACGAGAATCCTTCGGACAACCTGATCCTGGTCGGTGTGACCGGAACAAACGGGAAGACGACGATCGCGACTCTCCTGTACGAGATGTTCCGCAAGATGGGGCATAAAGTCGGCTTGCTTTCGACAGTATGCAACTATATCGATGGCGAAGCGATTCCGACCGACCATACGACGCCCGATCCTGTAACCCTCCACAGCCTGATGGCGCGGATGGTGGAGGCCGATTGCGAGTATGCCTTTATGGAAGTAAGCTCCCATTCGATCGACCAGAAACGTATCAGCGGTCTGTCGTTCGACGGTGGTATCTTTACCAACCTGACACGTGATCATCTGGATTACCATAAAACAGTCGAGAATTATCTGAAAGCAAAAAAGAAGTTCTTCGACGACCTGCCCGCATCGGCTTTTGCCCTTACGAATGCGGACGATAAATCCGGCTTGGTGATGTTGCAGAATACGGCGGCAAAGAAGCTGACCTATTCGCTCCGCACGCTCGCCGATTTTAAGGGAAAGATATTGGAATCCCATTTTGAAGGGACCGAGATGTTGATTAACGGCCGCGAGGTGATGACCCGCTTCGTAGGACGTTTCAATGCCTATAATCTGCTGGCCGTATATGGTGCGGCCGTTTCGTTAGGGAAAGACCCGGAAGAAGTGCTGGTCGTATTGAGCGATCTGCATTCCGTCTCCGGACGCTTCCAGACGATACAGTCTCCGGCAGGATATACGGCGATTGTGGATTATGCCCACACGCCCGACGCGTTGGTCAATGTGCTGAACAGTATCCATGAAGTCCTGGACGGCAGCGGCCGGGTAATCACCGTGGTCGGTTGCGGCGGTAACCGCGATAAAGGCAAACGTCCTATCATGGCGAAAGAAGCATCCCGCTTGAGCGACCAGCTGATCCTGACATCCGACAATCCCCGTTTTGAGGAGCCGGACGAGATTATCCGGGATATGGTTGCCGGACTGAATGCTGCCGATATGGAGCATACGCTCTGCATCACGGACCGTACACAGGCCATCAAGACCGCTACCATGCTGGCAAAGAAAGGCGATGTAATCCTCGTAGCCGGCAAAGGCCATGAAGATTACCAGGAGATAAAAGGCGTTAAGCACCATTTTGATGACCGTGAGAAGCTACGGGAAATATTTGCAACACAACAACAATAAAAGACATGCTGTACTATCTGTTTAATTATTTGGATCAACTCGATTTCCCGGGTGCCGGTATGTTCAAGTACGTATCATTCCGTTCCGGGTTAGCATTGATCCTGTCTTTGTTCATCTCGACGACTATCGGACGCCGTATCATCGACAAGCTGCAACTGTTGCAGATAGGCGAGACGGTGCGTAACCTCGGCCTCGAAGGGCAGATGAGCAAGAAAGGGACGCCGACAATGGGCGGTATCATTATTATCATTGCCATCGTGGTGCCGACATTACTCTGTGCGAAGTTGACGAATATATACGTGATCCTGATGTTAGTGACAACCATCTGGTTAGGTGCATTAGGGTTTGCCGACGACTATATCAAGGTATTCCGGAAGAACAAGGAAGGCATGCACGGCAAATTCAAGGTGATCGGACAGGTCGGCTTGGGACTTATCGTCGGCTTGGTTCTCTTTATGAGCCCGGATGTCGTGATCAAGGAGAATATGGAAGTGCGGCATGACAATGTGATCGAGGAAGTACGCTATCATACAGTGGAGAAGAAGTCTACCAAGACGACGATCCCTTTTGTGAAGAATAACAATTTCGACTATGCGCAGTTGGTGAACTGGGCCGGTCAATACAAGGAAGAGGCAGCCTGGCTGGTCTTCGTCATAATGGTTATCTTTGTCGTGACAGCCGTGTCTAACGGGGCGAACCTCACGGACGGTCTGGACGGACTGGCGGCGGGAAGTTCCGCCATTATCGGGGTCGCGCTCGGGATTCTGGCGTATATGTCGTCTCACTTCGAGTTTGCTTCCTTCCTGAATATCATGTTTATTCCCGGGGCGGAAGAGTTGGTGGTGTTTGCGGCGGCCTTTATCGGGGCGACGGTCGGATTCCTGTGGTACAACTCTTATCCGGCACAGGTGTTTATGGGAGATACGGGCAGTCTGATGTTGGGCGGTGTCATCGCTGTGTTTGCGATTATTATCCGGAAGGAATTGCTGATTCCGATCCTTTGCGGCATCTTCCTGGTCGAGAACTTGTCAGTCATTATGCAGACGGCTTATTTCAAATATACGAAAAAGAAATATGGCGAAGGGCGGCGTATCTTCAAGATGGCGCCCCTTCACCACCATTTCCAGAAGGCCGGTAATGCGGGCATACAGGCGATGATACAGAAACCCTTTAACGTCGTTCCCGAATCGAAGATCGTGGTGCGTTTCTGGTTGATCGGTATCATCCTGGCGGTGATTACGATTGTAACATTAAAAATGCGATAAACGGTAGAGACGGATGGCATCCGTCTCCTTGAAACAAATAAAAATGAGCAGAATAGTAATATTAGGAGGAGGCGAAAGCGGCGCAGGTGCCGCCGTGTTAGCGAAGGCGAAAGGATTCGACGTGTTCGTTTCCGATTTCTCGTCTATCAAACCTAAGTATAAGGATATGCTGGACGCCCACGGGATTTGTTGGGAAGAGAATCAGCATACCGAAGCCGACATCCTGAATGCCGACGAAATCATCAAGAGCCCCGGGATTCCCGACAAGGCTCCCATTATAAAGAAACTGAAGGAGAAAGGTACGCCTATCATCTCCGAAATAGAATTTGCCGGACGCTATACCGATTCGAAGATGATCTGTATCACCGGAAGCAACGGCAAGACGACGACAACCATGCTGACTTACCACATCCTCCGCCAGGCGGGTGTCGACGTCGGTCTGGCAGGTAACGTCGGCAACAGCCTCGCCCTTCAGGTGGCTGAAGACCCGCACGCCGTCTATGTGATCGAACTGAGTAGCTTCCAGCTCGACAACATGTACGACTTCAAGGCGGACATCGCCATCCTTCTGAATATAACGCCAGACCATCTGGACCGTTATAATTACGAGATGCAGAACTATGTGGATGCCAAATTCCGCATTATCCGGAACCAGACGGCAGCAGATGCTTTCATATTCTGGAATGACGATCCTATCATTGCCCGCGAAATCGCCAAACGGCACCCCGAGGCAACTCTTTACCCGTTCGCCGAGACTCATGAAGCCGGCGTAAAGGGCTATACGGAAAATAAAAAGATAGTAATTGAAACCTCAAACGGAACGTTTACAATGGAAGAAGATTCATTAGCATTATCGGGAAAGCATAATCTGTATAATTCCTTAGCTTCGGGTATCGCCTCCAAAGTGGTGGATATCCATGACGAGAATATACGGGCTTCGCTGAGCGACTTTACCGGGGTGGAACACCGCCTCGAGAAAGTGGCGCGTGTACGTGGAGTCGATTATATCAACGACTCGAAAGCTACGAATGTGAACTCCTGCTGGTACGCCCTGCAGAGTATGACTACTCCGCTTGTGCTGATACTCGGCGGAACGGATAAGGGAAACGACTATTCCGAAATTGAAGAGCTGGTGAAGCAAAAGGTGCACGCCCTGATTTTCCTCGGTGTGGACAATGCCAAGCTGCACGGCTTCTTCGACGGCAAAGTGCCGGTGATCGAAGATGCCCGTTCAATGGAAGAAGCTGTGTCGAAAGCATATAAACTGGCTGAAAAAGGAGACACTGTCCTGCTGTCGCCCTGCTGTGCCAGCTTCGACCTCTTCAAAAGCTATGAAGATCGCGGCGACCAGTTCAAGGCCTGTGTACGGAATCTGTAAAAACAAATAAACAATGGATCTGGCAAGTAAACTATTCAAGGGAGACCGGGTGATATGGGTGATCTTCATGTTCCTGTGTCTGATCTCGGCAATCGAGGTCTTTAGTGCGACGAGTACGCTCGCCTACAAGAGTGTGACGCATTGGGACCCGATCGTGCGGCATGGCTCGTTCATGTTAGGAGGTTTCGTGCTCGTTTTGCTGATGCACAATGTGCCTTGCCGGTTTTATGCTTTGCTTGCCGGTGGTGCATTCCTTTCGGTTGTATTGCTGCTATTGTTGTTTGTTCCGGGGTTGGCTGTGGTGATAAACGGGGAACCCCGTTGGTTGAATTTGTTCGGCTTTACGTTCCAGCCGTCGGAGATTGCGAAAATCACCCTGATCGGATATACGGCTTTTGTCATGAGTAAACAGAACTGGTTCACGGACAAGCAGATGTTCTGGTGGATAGAAGGAGGGACGCTTGTTATCTGTGGCTTGATCTTCACGACCAACGGTTCGACGGCTATCCTGCTTTTCTGTATCATTCAGATGATGGCTTTTTTCGGCCAGATATCGTTTGCCCGTCTGGCAAAGTTCTGGGGAATCCTGATTGCTGCGGGGGCATTGATGGTGGGCTTGCTGTTTGTGACGCCGGAGAGTGTGATGAAATATATGCCGGATCGCGTCCATACCTGGAAAGCGCGTATCGAGCGGTTCACCGATCCGACTCCGCCTGTGCAGTTCGAGCCGGGAAAGGCCGTCAATATCGATGGCGACGACTACCAGGTTGTTCACGGCAAGATTGCCATTGCCAGTGGCGGCATCTGGGGCAAGTTTCCCGGACACGGACAGCAGCGTGACTTCCTGCCGCAGGCTTATTCGGATTTTATCTATGCTATTATCATTGAAGAGATGGGGATCGCCGGAGGAATCTTCGTCCTTTTCCTCTATATAGCCCTGCTTGTCAGGGTCGGGATGATCGCCCGCAGATGTGATAAACTGTTCCCGAAATTCCTGGTTTTGGGCTGCGGGCTGCTTCTTGGTGTCCAAGCCCTGACGAATATGGCGGTGGCGGTGGACCTGATACCGGTCACCGGTCAGCCGTTGCCGCTGATCAGTCGCGGAGGTACGTCGACTGTGATCAGTTGTGCCTATATCGGCATCATTCTTAGCGTAAGCCGCTTCGGCGCCAATATGGGAAATGAGGACGATACGGACGCACTGGCATCGGATGAAAATTCCATGGGCATCGAACCGGAAACGGATGGGCATCCGTCGGAAAATGGGTCGGCACCCGCTGAAAACGGGACGGGAGCCACAGAAAATGGGACAGGAGCCACAGAAAACGAGACGGGAGCGGATTCCAACCCCCTCGAAGCCATTGCCGAACTGAAAGAAGAAACAAGAACGGAAACAACAACAGAAACTAAAATATGAAACAGTACCGAATCATCATAAGCGGCGGCGGGACCGGAGGGCATATCTTCCCGGCTATCTCGATCGCCAATACCTTCAGGAGACGTTTCCCGGAGGCGGAAATACTGTTTGTGGGAGCTGAAGACCGGATGGAGATGGAGAAAGTCCCGGCCGCCGGTTACCGCATCGTAGGGTTGCCGGTGAGCGGTTTCGACCGTGCCCGGCTGATGAACAATATCCGCGTTGTCGGCCGTCTGGTTAAAAGCCTCCGGCTTGCCAAGAAGACGATACGCGAGTTTAAACCCGATATCGCCGTCGGTGTAGGCGGTTATGCCAGCGGGCCGACCTTATGGATGGCGGCTTCCTTAGGGATTCCTACCCTGATACAGGAGCAAAACTCCTATGCCGGTGTTACGAATAAACTGCTGGCCAAGAAAGCCAGCAAAATATGTGTGGCCTACGATGGCATGGAAAAGTTCTTCCCGGCCGACCGTATCGTCGTGACCGGTAATCCGGTCCGCCGCGATCTGGAAGAGGCGCAGGGGAAACGCGAGGAGGCATTGGAGTTCTTCAAGCTTTCGCCGGAGAAAAAGACGATCTTAGTGGTCGGCGGAAGCCTGGGTGCCCGGACGATTAACCGCAGCATACAGGGCGACCTGGACAAGCTCTTTGCCGCCGAAGGCGAAGTGCAGGTGATTTGGCAGACAGGGCGTTATTATCAGGAAGAGGCCCTGAAGCATCTGAAAGCCTATCGGGGCATGCGCATCTGGTGTTCGGATTTCATCACCCGTATGGATTATGCTTATTCGGCAGCCGACCTGATTATCTCCCGTGCGGGAGCCAGCTCGATCTCCGAACTTTGCCTGTTGCGGAAGCCGGTAATCCTGGTTCCTTCCCCCAATGTTGCGGAAGACCATCAGACGAAGAATGCCCTGGCGCTGGTCGAGAAAGATGCCGCTATCATGATCGCCGACAAGGATGCCGAGGCACAACTTGTCTCGAAAGCCCTCGAAGTCGTCCACGACGAAGAGCGTCTCCGCACCCTGAGCCGCAACATCGCTACGCTGGCCCATCACCAGAGTGCCGAACATATTGTAGATGAAATTGTAAAGATCATCTCGTAAAAGGAGGCTTGGGAATGTGTCAAAAGTAGGTTCTAACGCTTTAGCGTGTCATTGCGGGCTTGACCCGCAACCTCATACTAATCATTGTAAATCAGTTTAGTATGAGATGGCGGGTCAAGCCCGCCAGGACACAGACACTATAAATAGGACTTTTGACAAGGTGAATTAGGACAAGGTTATAGCCTGTCGGTAGAAAAGCTATACTCTATTAGACAAAAAGCTATACTCTTTTGCATAAAAAGCTATAGTCTTTTCCGCAAAAAGTTATAGTCTTTTTCAAAGAACCTGCGGGACTTTTATAACAAATAAGCTACGAAGGCATTATCTTTGTAACAACGAATAGTAAAGAATAAGTAAATATGGATATAAACAACATAACGGCCGTCTATTTCGTCGGTGCCGGCGGTATCGGGATGAGTGCCCTGATCCGTTACTTTCTTTCGAAAGGGAAGAAGGTGGCCGGTTACGACAAGACCCCTTCCGGTTTGACGGAACAGTTGAACTGCGAAGGAGCCGTCATTCATTATGAGGATAACGTCGACCTGATCCCCGATGACTTTACCGATCCGGCCAAGACATTGGTGGTCTATACGCCTGCCGTTCCCGAGGCCCATTCGGAGCTTTGTTATTTCCGGGGTAACGGTTTCGAGGTGATGAAACGTGCCCGCGTGCTGGGCGAGATCACCAACTGCAACCGCGGACTCTGTGTTGCCGGTACGCATGGCAAGACGACGACCTCATCGATGATAGCCCACCTGTTGAAACAGTCGCACGTCGACTGTAACGCCTTCTTAGGCGGTATCCTGAAGAACTACGACAGCAACCTGATGCTCTCTGCAAAGAGCGACCTGACTGTGATAGAGGCAGACGAGTTCGACCGCTCCTTTCACTGGCTCAAACCCTATATGGCCGTCATCACCGCCGCCGATCCCGATCACCTGGACATCTACGGAACACCGGAGGCCTATCGTGAAAGCTTCGAGCATTTCACTTCGTTGATCCGTCCCGACGGCTGCCTGATCATGAAGCAAGGCATCAACGTCACGCCCCGCCTGCAGGAAGGAGTGAAACTCTATACCTACACCGGTGAATTGTCAATTGTCAATTGTCAATTGTCAATTAGTAAGGTTCCCGATTTCTACGCCGAGAACATCCGTATTGGCAACGGAGAGATATTCTTCGACTTTGTCGGTCCCGATGTCCGCATCCCGGATATCCAGTTGGGCGTTCCTGTAAAAGTAAATATCGAGAACGGTGTGGCCGCTATCGCCCTTGCATGGCTGAACGGTACGACACCGGAGGAAATCAAGCACGGTATGGCAACCTTTGCCGGTCCGCGCCGCCGCTTCGACTTCCACCTCAAGAAAGATAACATCGTCCTGATCGACGATTATGCACATCATCCCGCAGAGTTGAAGGCAAGTATCCTTTCCGTAAAGGAACTGTATGCCGGACGCAAGGTGACCGGTATCTTCCAGCCGCATCTCTACACCCGTACGCGCGACTTTGCCGCTGACTTTGCCGCCAGCCTGTCGCTCCTGGATGAACTGATCCTGCTGGATATTTATCCCGCACGCGAGGAACCGATACCGGGTGTCACTTCTCAGATCATCTTCGATGCCGTGACAATCCCCGGCAAGCGGTTGATCCGGAAAGAGGAACTCCTGGATGTCGTCTCTGCCGAAGCAGGCAGGCTCGACGTAGTCCTGATGCTTGGCGCCGGCAATATAGAATTGCTGGTAGAACCTGTAAAACAAATATTGGATAAAAAAGAATAAAGAGTGGTCCGTATCGTATCCATAATAGTTGCAATACTGTTGTTCTGTTACATCGTGTTTGTCTCCTTCTTCTTCCGGGAAAGCAGGCAGAAAGACTTGTGCCGGGACTTGCAGGTGGTAGTCGTGGACAGCCTCGACAAACATTTTGTGAGCGAGAGCGACCTGGTCTCCCTCCTCAAGAATGCCGATCTGAACCCGATAAAAAAGCCGATGAACGAGATCAACACAGACCGGATTGAAAATGAACTGCTGAAGAACGAGATGATCGCCCGCGTGGAAGCCTACAAGACTCCTTCGGGCATGATTAAATTGGAAGTGGAGCAAAAAATACCTATCTTGCGTGTGATAAGTCCGAGAGGCAACTACTATGTGGATAATTTGGGTAGCACGATGCCTGTCAGCCGCCGCTATGTGGCGCACGTTCCCGTTGTAAGCGGATACGTGGAAAAAGAGTTAGCGGTAACCGACTTATACAAATTTGCATTATTTTTGCAGGAGAATGATTTCTGGAATAATCAGATAGAACAGATATACGTTCATCCGGATAATGAGGTGGAACTGGTCCCCCGGGTCGGTAACCACCGTATCGTGCTGGGCTCCCTGGCCGGTTATGAAGAGAAGCTGGATAACCTCCGGCTCTTCTACGAAAAGGCGATCCCCAAGGTGGGATGGGAGAAGTACGGCATTATAAATTTAAAATATAAGGATCAGATTGTTTGTACTAAAAGATAGAGAATATGGCATACACAGACTTTATAGCAGCCATCGACCTTGGCTCTTCTCACATGGTCGGTATGGTAGGTGCGAAAGGCCCTTCGGGGGCTCTTTCCATAATAGCCTACGAAGTAGAGAATTCCGAGACCTGTATTCGAAGAGGATGTGTATATAATATAAAAGATGCAGCCGGTAAGATCGTGCGCTTGATCCGCAAATTGGAGAACAAGTTGGGCGGTTCCCGTATCGGCAAGGTCTATATCGGGGTGGGAGGCCAGTCGCTTCGCACCATCAGCCATGCCGTGTCGAGAGTGATCGGCGACGGTACGGTGACCGAAGAAATCCTGCAGGAACTGGACAAGGAGTGCCGCCAGTATCATCCCGATATGCTGGATGTGCTGGAAGTCGCACCGCCCGCCTACTTCCTCGACAACCAGCCGGAAGCCCATCCCGTGGGAATGGGGTGTTCCCGGATAGATGCACGCTATAAGCTGATCGTCGGACGTCCGTCGCTTCGCCATGCCGTCACGACCAATATGACGGAACAGATCAAACTCGATGTGGCAGGCACAATCGTCTCGCCATTAGCCTTGGCCGATCTGATTCTGACGGAACAGGAAAAAGATAAAGGATGTGCGCTGGTCGACTTCGGTGCAGGCGTAACCTCCGTTACGATATATAAAGATGGAAGCCTGGCAGGCCTGTACGTGATCCCGTTGGGCAGTCAGTTGATCACTCGCGACCTGATGTCGTTGGGCATACCCGAAAAGGAAGCCGAACGGGTGAAACGCACCTACGGCAATGCCATCTGGGAGAAAGACAACGAACAGCAAGTAGTCTCTGTCGACTTGGCGGACGGACAACATGCCGGTGAGGTTAAGCTCTCCGATATCAATATGGTAGTGGAAGCCCGCAGCCGCGAGATCATCGAAAACATATACGCCCGTCTGGAAGATGCCGGAGTGGTCAAGACACCGGGTTACAGTGTTGTGATTGCCGGTAACGGCGCCGCATTGAAGAATATGCGCGAAGCTCTCGGCGAACGCTTCAGGATGGATGTCCGTTATGCATCTGTCCGGAAAGACCTGATTGCCGACGGCGAGATGATTGCCAACAACCCTGAATACACGACCGCAGTCGCTCTCTTGCTGAAAGGTCGGGAGAACTGTGCGGCTTATGTTCCCGAAACGGAAAAGAAGAAAGAGGAACCGGTTTCTAAACCGATCCAGACAGCTCCAGAGACAGTTGCTGCGGACTTTATTACGGAAGAGGAAAAGAAGGAAACAACGGAACAGCGCAGTGACGGAACGGGTGAGTCCGATAAGAAATCGGATCGAGGATCTGATAAAGGATCATCAAAGACGAATAAGAATACCTCTAATAAAAAGTCCGAAGAGGAAGGCCCCAGTTTATTTGGGAAATGGTTTTCCAAGAAGATAGACGATATGAGTATCAAGATCAATGATGCATTGAAAGATGAGAAGTAATCGGTAACAAATAAAGACAGACGACAATGGACGATAAGACATACGATTTTGATTTGGCAAAAGCGCCTCAGACGATCATCAAAGCGATAGGCGTCGGTGGCGGTGGTGGTAATGCTGTCAGCAACATGTACAAGGAAGGCATACATGATGTCTCTTTCGTGTTGTGTAATACCGATAATCAGGCTTTGCAGAAGTCCGATGTACCCGATAAGCTGCTGATCGGAAAGAATACGACTCGTGGTCTCGGATCGGGAAATGTCCCGGAAAGAGGCGAGGAGGCGGCTCTCGAAAGCGAAGATGAGATCCGCGAGATGCTGGACGACGGTACTCGTATGGCCTTTGTCACTGCCGGAATGGGCGGTGGTACAGGTACGGGAGCAGGGCCGATCGTAGCCAAGATATCGAAAGAGATGGGCATCCTGACTGTCGGTATCGTTACGATTCCTTTCCTGTTTGAAGGCCGTCAGAAGATTGTGAAAGCTGTCAAAGGCGTGCGGAAGATGGCGCAGAACGTGGACTCGCTGTTGGTGATCAACAACGAACGCCTGCGCGACTTGTATTCTGAAGAACGTATGAGCGTCCCCCAAGCCAACCGGAAAGCCGATGAAACACTGACGATCGCCGCTAAGAGCATCGCTGAGATTATTACGACTAATCTGGAGCAGAACGTCGACTTTGCCGATGTCGACACGACGATGCGCAACAGCGGTGTCGCCCTGATCAGTATCGGGTTCGGTGAAGGCGAAGGTCGCCTGCAACGGGCTATCGATGAGGCTTTGCATAGCACGCTGGTCAACGACATAGACAATATTTTCAATGCCAAACGAGTTGCTTTCGTGATCTACTACAGCCACGAAGACGCGCTCCGCATAGATGAGATGGATGATATCCACAACTTCATGGCACGTTTCAAGACAGACTACGAAGTGAAGTGGGGGCACGGCTATGACGACAGCTTAGGGGCTAAGATCAAGATTACGATCTTAGTGACCGGTTTCGGCCTGGAAGATGTCTTGTCCAAACAGCAACAGACACTCGATACCGAAGAAGATCTTCTTGCTGCCGCCCAAAAAGCCGAAGAGCTTAAGAAGAAAAAGGAAGAGGAAGACCAGTTGATCAACCGCTATTACCGCGATTATATCAACTTCCGCCCAAAAGCGGAAATCGTCATTCTCTCGACCGAAGAACTGGACGATGACAACCTGATCGCCCTTCTGGAAGAGACTCCGACCTATAAGCGGAATGCAAAGGAAATCCTGCAAGTACGCCGGAAAGACGACGGAGCGGCCCGCCCGCAGGGAACTGCGTTCCAGTCTTCATCCGCTAATCAAGGCAAGAAGTCGAAACCAGGCGGTACAGTGATCAGTTTCCGATAAATAATTCATAATTCATAACTCATAATTCTAAATAGATGGATTTGTTTGAAAGAGTCAGCGAAGACATTAAAAACGCAATAAAGGCGAAAGACAAAGTAGCCCTTGAAACACTGAGAAACGTCAAGAAGTTCTTCCTCGAAGCAAAGACTGCTCCGGGAGCCAACGATACATTGAGTGATGCCGACGCATTGAAGATCATGCAGAAGCTCGTGAAACAAGGCAAGGATTCCGCCACTATCTACGTGCAGCAGGGACGCCAGGATCTGGCCGATGATGAATTGGCACAGGTAGCCGTAATCGAAAAGTATCTGCCGGAACAGATGTCCGCCGAACAACTGGAAGCCGAGATAAAAGCAATCATTACACAGGTTGGCGCTGCCGGCCCGAAAGATATGGGCAAGGTAATGGGCGTTGCCTCCAAAGCATTGGCCGGAAAAGCCGAAGGCCGCATGATCTCGGAGGTCGTTAAGAAATTATTAAATCAATAGTAATAGGGGGTGTCAAAAGCCCCCCTATTAGCTTCTCTTATCTATACCACCAAATGTTTATTATTCAATTCTCTTTATACCATGATTACTTTTATTTGTTGCCTTATCGCGCTGATCGTAGGCTATTTCGTTTACGGTAAATTCATTGAACGTATTTTCGGTATCGATGCCAAGCGGCAGACACCTGCCTATACCCATCAGGACGGGGTGGATTACATTCCGATGCCCACCTGGAAGGTTTTTATGATCCAGTTTCTGAACATCGCCGGACTGGGCCCGATCTTCGGGGCCATCATGGGAGCGAAGTTCGGAACGGCTTCTTTCCTGTGGATCGTGTTAGGAAGTATCTTTGCCGGTTCGGTGCACGATTACCTGTCCGGTATGTTGTCCCTGCGTAATAACGGGGAGAGTCTGCCGGAGATTATCGGACGCTATTTGGGAGCGAACTTCAAGCAGTTTATGCGTGCCTTCACGGTGCTTCTGATGATATTGGTCGGTTCCGTATTTGTTGCCGGACCTGCCGGGCTGCTGGCAAAGCTGACGCCGGAGCATCTGGATGCTACTTTCTGGATTATTATTGTATTCCTCTATTATATCCTGGCAACGTTGTTGCCTGTCGATAAGATTATCGGCAAGGTCTATCCGTTGTTTGCAGGTGCTCTGCTGTTTATGGCGATCGGTATCCTGATCATGCTGTTTGTCCATCATCCGCCGTTGCCCGAGATTACGGACGGAATGCCGAATACCTATCCCGGCCATCTGCCTATCTTCCCGATCATGTTCGTGAGTATCGCCTGCGGGGCTATCTCCGGTTTCCATGCGACACAAAGCCCGTTGATGGCGCGTTGTATCAAGAATGAGAAATACGGCCGGCCGATCTTCTTCGGTTCCATGATTACGGAAGGTATTGTTGCCCTGATCTGGGCGGCAGCCGCTACTTATTTCTATCATAATAACGGGATGGGCGAGAACAATGCAGCCGTTGTGGTCGACAGCATAACAAAAGAATGGCTCGGTACCGTAGGCGGTATATTGGCCGTGTTAGGTGTGATTGCCGCGCCGATTACTTCCGGTGATACAGCCTTTCGTTCGGCCCGCCTGATCGTGGCTGACTTCCTGCATCTCGAACAGCGTAGCATTACCAAGCGCCTGATGATCTGTATTCCTCTTTTCCTGGTGGCCATCGGCCTTTTGCTTTATAGCCAGAAAGACAAGGACGGTTTCGACATGATCTGGCGTTATTTCGCCTGGAGTAACCAGACGTTGGCCGTGTTCACCCTGTGGGCTTTGACGGTCTATCTGGTAACGGCAAAGAAACTGTATATCGTGACTCTGATTCCGGCTCTGTTTATGACAGCCGTTTGTTCGACCTATATTTTTGTCGCCCCCGAAGGTTTGGGGATGGCAACCGGCCTGTCGCAGATTATCGGCGTTGCCATCACGGTTGTCGTCTTTGCTTTCTTCTTGGTATGGAAAAAGAAAAGCTGCAAATGATCATTTGCTCTTTTCCCAGAAATTGAAGGAAAAAGGTCAGAACTATAAAGCCCGGGCGGACTTATCCTTTTATCTTTATCCGCAGAAATCATTAAAAGGATAACCGCCATGAAAAAACTGATCAATTTACTGAGCCTTTTTTGCCTGTCTGCCCTGCTTCCGTTGTCGGCTGTAGGGGAACCTATTGACCGTGAAGCTGTGGTGAAGCGGCACAAGGTGTTTACGACAGGCACTCTGCTGAAAAGCCCGGCACAAGTGGGTAACGGCAAATTTGCTTTCGGGATGGATATCACCGGCTTGCAGACATTTGCCCCCTTTAATACCCTCTCCGATTGGGGTTGGCACAGTTACCCGCTGCCCGAAGGGACGAAGGTGGAGGATTACCGTCCCGTCGTTGTCGAAACGCACGGCAAAAAGATCGCCTACGAACTCCGTGATCCCAACCAGCCTGCATTGTCGGAATGGCTGACCCAGAATCCACACCGCATAAACTTAGGACGGATCGCCTTTCGCCTGCTGCGCGAGGACGGGAAAGAAGCTCGTGAACTGGACATAAAAGCCGCCCGGCAGGAGACCGATCTTTGGACCGGTGTGGTCTACAGTCGCTTTGAACTGAACCGCAAAGAGGTGAAAGTACGTACCGTCTGCCACCCGGGGAAAGACATGATCGGGGTCACTGTCGAATCGGAACTGCTTAAAGACGGATCGGTCAGTATCTACCTGGATTTCCCCTATGCGGATAAGCGCCAGTTCCCTCATTTCATGGGACGTTACGATACGATCTCCGGTCATACCTCCTCGTATGAAAAGTTGGCGCCTAACTCCGTCCGCATCAGCCGGACAATGGATGATACCCGCTATTATACCCAGTTCGACTGGACCGGGCAGGCCGTCTTTAGCCGTGAATCGGCAGATGCGCATAAATTTGTCCTCCAACCCCAAAACACCAACACGATCTCTTTCACCTGCTGTTTCTCGCCTGAGCCGATGGATAAGGTGACGGAACCCGTCGCCTCGATCGAACAGAAGAGCGCTGCCAGCTGGGAAAAATACTGGCGTTCGGGAGCTGCCATCGACTTGTCGGGCAGTAAAGACCCGCGCTGGCTGGAACTGGAACGCCGCGTCGTCCTCTCGCAATACTTGATGCGTGTGAACGAAAGTGGCCTCTATCCTCCCCAGGAATCCGGCCTGGTGAATAACGGCTGGTACGGCCGCTTCCACTTCGAGATGATCTGGTGGCATGGCGTGCACTATGGCCTGTGGAACCGGATGGAATGTTTCGACCGCTATCTGAACGTCTATAAGGACTTTATGCCGCAAGCCCTCGAACGTGCCAAGAGTGAAGGACGTTCCGGAGCGCGCTGGCCGAAGTGTACCGCTAACTTCAACCGCGAATGGCCCGGTAGTGCCCATGCCTATCTGATCTGGCACGAGCCCCATCCGATCTACTTCGCCGAGATGCAATACCGCCAGAATCCTACGCCCGAAACATTGACGAAGTGGAAAGATATCGTCTTGAACACGGCCGATTATATGGCGGACTACCTCTTCTACGACAAGAAAACGAAACAATATGTTCTTGGCCCTCCCGTCGTTGTCGTATCCGAGAATACAGACCCGTTGCAGACTATCAACCCTATTTTCGAACTGGGCTATTTCCGTTACGGCCTGCGTACGGCATTAGAATGGGCGGACCGTCTGCGACTGCCGGAAAAGAAGACGAGGAAATGGAAAGAAGTCCTTTCGAAGATGGCTTCCCTTCCGGTTGCTGATGGCGTCTACACGACCTACGAAGGCATCCCCGATATGTGGACGAAATATACCTACGAACACCCCGCCCTGACCGGCGTATATGGGATGTTGCCCGGTGACGGTGTAGATCAGGCGACTTTCAAGCGCACGCTTGAAAAAGTCACGGAGGAATGGCAGTTCGACCGCATCTGGGGCTGGGACTTCCCGATGTTGGCAATGGCAGCCGCCCGTACAGGCCAGCCGAAGTTGGCTATCGACATGCTGATGCACCCCTCTGCCGGCTTCCAGTTCGACGAACACGGCTTGGCGACAGGTGGCCCGTTCCCTTATTTCCCCTCCAACGGCGCACTGCTGACAGCCATTGCCATGATGTGTGGCGGTTGGGACGGTTCGTCAGGCGATGCCCCCGGTTTCCCGAAAGACGGAAGCTGGACGGTCCGGTATGAAGGGTTTGTCCCGATGCAATAGTAATTCAAGGGGGGGGCTTATTGTATAAAACGGATTTTTCACCTTCGGAAGAGGTCCGAAATTAAATAAATGTTAATCCACTTTTCAGCCGCCAAAAAGGGGCTTTTGCCGCTTTTTTGAGTGTTTTCCGCCATTACGACCGTCCTCTTTGCCATCACGACCGTGCTAATAGGTAGTGCACTCGGCAGCTCGCGAAGATTAGGACGGTCACAATGGTAATTTGGACGGTCGTAATTGGAAAGAGGACCGTCTTTAGGGCAAAAAAGGCCCTAAATTTCCTTGGGATATTTGGAACGCCGTCCGTTTTATTTTCAAATATTCGATTCTCCGGGAGTTTAGCTTTATCACATTGCCGGCGTTTCCGGTTTTCGGTAATCAAATTGTACGCTCTTCGGAGCGACCTCGGCACCTCCTTTCATCTGTTGTCAGATAAAAAGGCCTAAACCGTGAAAAGAGTCAATCCAAAATAGATCAAGATTTCGGATGAAATAGAAAAACGAGCAAAAAGGGGGTTATTGTATATTTTGCGATTTACAGGGGAGGGTAACTTAGGGGTTAATCAATCCAGGGGAGCTTCTTGTTATCCCGGAAATCTTATAAGAATATTTGAAATCTTTGAATCTTTTTCACAATTAAGTCTTTTCGATCCCGCAAAAATTGAATAAGCATTGCTTTTCAACGTGACAGGTATCGGTTCAAAAATGAATAGGTATTGCTCTCAAACGCAGTATTCATCGCGGTATTCCTTAAAAGATACCATTTTTTGAGCCGTTTGGCATGAAAGCTTTTTTAAGATTATGCGAAAAATGGATAAGTTATTGTGGAAGAGGAGTTTGAATGCCTGAAAAATGACTAAAAAAAACGATCGTTTTAATTCGTCATTTTTACTGCACAAAAATACGCATTCCTTTTTAAACCACAACTCTTTTCAATAAAAAAATTCCTACCCCTATATTCTTTCTTATCAATCAGATAGCAATTCCAGTACGAAAATCCGCCTTTTCAATACGAACTCCAAAGATAGCCGAAAAAAATGACGAATTAAAACGATCGTATTCGTAATCAAAGTACAAGAATTAACAAACGTACCTTATAATAGCGCGTACGTAGTATATAAAGAACTGACATTTCGATTAACTGTATTATTAATATTAAAATTTAGATTATGAACAAGAGATTTTCTACTCTCGTTGCTGCGTTCGCAGCATTTGCAAGTGTGGCCTCTGCTCAAATTGGTGACAAGTATGTGTATCTGGTAAGTTCTGATACTTTGACTTGGACGAAGGAAAGCGCAGGTGGCATTGACTCATTAGTTTTCAAGAAGTCTACTTCTGGGACTGTCTTTGACACGAAAGCTAAACAAGACTCCGCTTTGTGGTTGCCTAAGTTTGTAGAGAAAGCTGGTGCAGACTCTGTTTTCCAGTTTGTAAATAAGGCTACAAACAAGAACTTATCATTTTCAACAACAGTAAAAGATGGTGCTGGAAAATATACAGTAGCTATCAGAGAGGGTGTTGATAAATTTGTATTCAAGAATGGCGTAAGCGGTGGCTCTTTGATTTATGGTGTAGCTGCTGACGGAAAAGTTGTTACATTTAATAGTACTGCTGGCGAACTGGAAATTGTAGCAGGAAATTCTGAAAGTTTGCAAAGTAACAAGAAATTCACAACAGGCACAGCTGTTTCTATTGACTTGAAAACAGCAGAAGATCTTACTGGTAAGATCAATACATTTAAGCTGGAATTTAAAGGTAGAGATGGTAATATCTTTACTAACACAGATTTGATCCCTGTTCCGGTTGACGTTAATGGTGTTGCTAAATTTCGTTTCCAGGTTGTAGGCGATGAAAAGAGTGATAAGGGAACGAAGGCTCCGAAATATATCACAGTCGATACTGTTATGATCGGTACTGCTACTTCTGTTCAGGTTGCTGCTTTCCAATTGGATACAACAGTTGCAACGGGTAAAACAGGCTCTGCCTATAAGGGTTCTACTAACGAAGGTTTGCAGACATTCAAATTGTCAATGGATCTGGGTAACGATTCAATTGTTATCACAACAGACTCAATTGTTAAGTTTGCTAATGGTGCATATTATGTTGCAGATCACGGCAGTAACGCTGATGCTGCTGATGTTCCTTACACTGTAGGTTACAAAACATTCAATGGTACTCCGGTATTATGTATTGACTCTACTGCTATAGAAGCTCCGTTTATTGTTATCTCCAAAGGTACTCCGGTTAAATTGGCTGGTGGAACAGGCGTTTACTCTTTGCAGTTGAAATCTGCAACAGGCCAGTATAAAGATTATAATAACAAGTTCTTAGTTGGTAATGCTACAAGATCCGCTGCTACAAGTTATGCTGATGCAGCATCTGCTTATGTTCCTGCGACTCAATTCTATGTAAAAGAAAATGCTGATGGTACTTATTCTATTCAGGCTCGTGATGGAGGTACATCTGCAGCAATAACTGCTACTAATGGTGAAACACTATATAAAACTGTAGCAGGTGCAATATTGACAGATCAACCTTTATATGCTGTAGATGCAGCTAAGGGTATCTATGCAATCGGAAGAGCAGAAGGCGATACTTTGGCATTCACTAAATTGGATGTAGACATGGCTGACAAGTACATCGGTTACAAATATTATACAAAAGAAGAAATGGGTTACGGAGCTGTTAAGTTCAACCTGGCTTCTAAAGCAGCTGATGATATCTACTTAACTTTGGTTCAGGATTCTGTAATTGCAGGTGTTAAGGGTGCCGACAAAGCGCTTGAACTGCGTTTGATCGAAGGCGCTGACTTAAATACAACAGGCGATACAATTTATTACGGTGCTCAGGCTTTAGGTGATACGTTGATGCGTGTTGCTTATGGTATGGAAAAAACATACAATGCTGAAGGTGCTCGTTTTGCATATGAAAGTGCAATGGTGAAATTAGCAGATAAATCTAATGGTGGTCTTGCTGAAAACCAGAAACGTTTCTTCTTTGTTGAAAACCCGGCTGGCGGATCTTATAAGATTGTAGCTGCTGCAACAACTGGCAAGGAATTGGTTACTATGAACATCTCTAATCTTGCCGTAACTTATGATGAACCGACTGCAAGTGTTGAAACATACTTCAACATCGAAGGTGCTGAAGCTCCTACTTATGCAAAGGTTGCTCCGGGTCACTACAATGTAGTTAACGGTAATGAAATGTTGACTGCTTCTGCTGATGCTGCTAAATTCATGCGTGTTGGTGACGAGTTGAAGGCTACTGCTGAAGATTCAGACTTCTCTTTGTATATCGATTCTGCTTATGTAAACAGAGGTGATGATAATACAAACTATGGTTACTACATCTATAAGGGTGCAACAGTGAAGATCGCTTCTACAGAAGCAGCTGCTGATACTATCAAAGGTTATGTTTTAAGTGCTCCTAAAGCTGATAACTTCAAGAGTGCAACAGCAACTGGTGATAGCGTGATCTTCTGTGATGCTACTGTTATCGCTGATACATTGTGGTATGATGGTGAAGTAGATAAGAAGGGTAATCCTATCAAACACGAAGTAACGAGCAATAAATCTGTTGTAATGTTTGAAGTTCAGCCTTCAGGTGATTATGCAGCTGTTCTGATGAATGCTCCGGCTAAGAAGTTGGCAGTTGTTAATGGAACTGTAATCTTTACTGATGATGTTGCTGCTCAACCTCTTACATTAACAGCCTCTGAAGCTCCTACTGCAAACGAAACAACTCCTTCTGTATCAGAAGTAACGGTTATCGCTGCAAATGGTGCTATCCAGATCGTAGGTGCTCAGGGTAAGAAAGTTGTTGTAAGCAACATCTTAGGCCAGACAATCGCTAACACAGTCATCTCTTCTGACAATGCAACAATCGCTGCTCCTGCCGGTGTAGTTGTTGTAGCTGTTGAAGGCGAAGAAGCTGTAAAAGCTATCGTTAAGTAATTGACGATATAATAATGAATATAAAGCATTCTCTGTTTCCCTCTTGGGAGGGGACAGGAAGTGATTATATAATCAAATAATTCTAACATTCACGCGCGCGGCACGTTCAAAACGTCCAATTACCCCGCGAGGGAGAACAAGCGGTGAATATTAATACTAAAGTAATGAAATTACAAAAAGTTCATCTGTCCCTCCCTCTGTGAAGACCGAAGGCAGACAAAAAACAAGCTCGCGCAATCAATCAGGTTGCGCGGGCTTCGTTGTTTTTATTAGTAGAATATTTCTTTCTTTACAACATATGATACCCCTTCAACTCCCTCCTCAACGCCTGCGATTTCCCGTCTGTGACTTTGTCCATCAGGGACCAGAAGCGGTCGCTGTGGTTCATTTCGACGGTGTGGCAGAGTTCGTGCAGGAGGACATAGTCGACCAGGTGCCAGGGGAGGAGCATCAGGGAGAGGGATAGGTTGATGCTGCGGCGGGGCGTGCAGCTGCCCCAATGGCTTTTGCTGTTGAATATTTTGATTCCCGTACAGGTGAAACCGTGTTGGGTCGCCAGATTGAACAGGCGTGAAGGCAAGAGGCGGTGGGCTTCATGGCGGAGTGCCTTTTCCAAAAGACCTTTTAATAACTCCTGGACACACTTGTCGGTGAAGTCGGTTTGATTTGGACAGGCGATATGCAGGACGCCATCGTCGAGCTTCATGTAGAAATTGTCCCGGTCGGTGCAGAATATATGAAGACGGAAAGTAGCCGTCTGCATCTCCGTCTCCTCGTTCAAAAGAGGACGGGCAGGATGCTTGTCGAGCGCGGCACGCAGCTTCTCCTTGTTCTCGCGGATAAAAGCGAGCATACGCGCCTCGTTGCCGCCTAACGGCATAGTCGCTGTTATCGTCCCTTTGGAAATCTTGAGCGTATAGCGGGTCGCGCGAGGACTGGTACGGAGAAGGATGGTTCCCAACTCTTTGTCGTATATTGTCTTTTCCATATTCGTTTGCAAAAGTAATACTTTACGGGCAAACAATATATGCCCGGAATTGCTTATCTTTGCGCCCGAATAACGATAATGAGTATAAACAATATAATAATTTAAGCAATCATGAGCAAGAAAGCCCTTTTAATGATTCTTGACGGCTGGGGTATCGGCGATCAAGGTAAAGACGATGTAATCTTTAACACTCCCACTCCTTATTGGGACAGTTTGCTGGCTAATTATCCTCATTCCCAGTTGCAGGCAAGCGGCGAAAACGTAGGGCTGCCTGACGGACAAATGGGTAACTCTGAAGTAGGACACCTCAATATAGGCGCCGGACGTATCGTTTATCAAGACTTGGTAAAGATCAACCGTGCATGCGCGGACAACAGTATAATGAAGAACCCCGGAATCGTTGCTGCTTTTTCTTACGCTAAGGAACACGGCAAGAACGTGCATTTCATGGGGCTGACTTCCAACGGTGGCGTACACAGCTCTTTCGACCACCTGTTTAAACTTTGCGATATCGCGAAGGAATACGGGATTGACAATACGTTCATCCACTGCTTTATGGATGGCCGTGATACGGACCCGAAGAGCGGTAAAGGCTTTATCGAACAACTGACGGCTCATTGTGCACAGTCTGCCGGCAAGATCGCTTCTATCGTCGGCCGCTTCTATGCAATGGACCGCGACAAACGTTGGGAACGTGTGAAAGAAGCTTACGACCTGCTGATCGAAGGCAAGGGCAAACAAGCTACCGATATGGTTCAGGCTATGCAGGAATCATATGACGAAGGCGTGACCGACGAATTTATCAAACCGATCAATAACGCAACTGTAGACGGCACAATCAAAGAAGGCGACGTTGTCATCTTCTTCAACTACCGTAACGACCGTGCAAAAGAATTGACAGTCGTACTGACCCAGCAGGATATGCCGGAACAGGGTATGCACACGATCCCCGGTTTGCAATACTATTGCATGACTCCGTACGATGCATCGTTCAAAGGTGTTCACATCCTGTTCGACAAGGAAAACGTACAGAATACATTAGGCGAATACTTAGCTAACTGCGGCAGGACTCAGCTCCACATCGCCGAGACAGAGAAATACGCTCACGTGACTTTCTTCTTCAATGGCGGACGCGAAACCCCGTATGACGCAGAAGAACGCATCTTGGTTCCGAGCCCGAAAGTGGCTACTTACGACCTAAAACCGGAAATGAGCGCTTACGAAGTGAAAGATAAACTGGTGGAAGCTATCGGGACACAGAAGTTCGACTTTATCGTGGTGAACTATGCCAACGGTGATATGGTCGGCCATACCGGTATCTACGGCGCTATCGAAAAGGCTGTCGAAGCTATCGACAACTGCGTGAAAGATACGGTTGAAGCTGCAAAAGCCAACGGTTATGAAGTTATCATCATCGCCGACCACGGTAATGCCGATCACGCGTTGAACGAAGACGGCACTCCCAACACGGCTCACTCCCTGAACCCTGTTCCATTCGTATATGTAACAGAGAACAAGGACGCTAAAGTTGAAAACGGAGTTCTGGCAGATGTCGCTCCTTCTATCCTGCACATCTTGGGCATGGCACAGCCGGCTGAAATGACAGGAAAAGATTTGATTAAGTGATACAAATAGATAATACCCTCGTCAGTCTCGACGTCCTTGAGTGCCAGTTTCTTTGTGATCTGTCGCATTGTAAAGGTGTTTGCTGCGTGGAAGGCGATTCGGGCGCTCCCTTGCAGAAGAAAGAGATTGCCGAGCTGGAAAAGGCTTTACCTGTCATCTGGGACGACCTTGCGCCAGAAGCTCAGGAAATCATCAAAAAACAAGGCGTTGCCTATATTGATGAGGAAGGCGATATTGTAACCTCCATCGTAAACGGTAAGGACTGTGTCTTTACCTGTTACGATGCCGATGGTACGTGTAAATGTGCTGTCGAAAAGGCTTATCGCGAAGGAAAGTTGTCTTTCTATAAGCCCGTTTCCTGTCATCTGTATCCGATCCGGGTGACCGAGTATGACAAATTCAGTGCGGTCAACTATAACCGTTGGAATATCTGCAAGGCCGCTGAGATATTGGGTAAGAAGGAGAAACTCCCCGTCTATAAGTTCCTTAAAGAGCCGTTGATCCGCCGTTTCGGCCAGAAATGGTATGCGGCGCTTGAAGAGGTGGCAACGGAGTGGGAGAAGCAGAAGGAAGAAGAATAGTATAGTGTGTCTGTATTTACCGGACGCAGAAAACGCAGAGTAACGCAGATAATTTATTTCTAACAAAATAATTCTGCGTTACTCTGCGTTTTCTGCGTCATCTGCGTCCGGTTGTTTTGTTTTTTAAATATCCGTTTTCCGGATCAAGTCGGCCGACTGTCCTTCCTCGTTCAGGTATGTTTCGATATGCCGTTTCTTCTTTTCTTCCAGAATCTCGTCGATAGCGATCAGGATGCCGGTTTCTTCCACTTCACCGAATTCATGGTTGATGGCCGTACCGAATACGCGCATCTTGGGAGAGAGGCTCATGTAGGCATTCACCAGCGGCGGCACGTTGATACCGAACTTGCGAACCTCCTGGTTCAAGACCTTATAATTGTCCCTGAAATTGTCATATTTGAAAAGTTCCTGCATCTTCTCCAGGTCCGTACCCGTCTCCAAAGGATAAACGGGGGTAATCAGCTTTTCCGGATCGGGAAAGTGCATGTTCAAGAAATAGAGGATCATGTTGCGCGCTTCGGAATTGTAGGTGTTGTACATCGTCACCTTCCCGAAATAATACTGTAAGCTCGGGTCGACAACGGAAAGAGCTCCCAGGCCATCCCAAAGGTTATCCAGTACGAACAGCCCCTTTGCACTGCCGCTACGGGTGGACTGATATTCTAATGTCACAAATGAACGACCTAACTCGACCGTGTATGGCAAGTATTCTTTATTAAACTTTTCAGAGAAATTGAACAGGTGGGAAGTTGCTAAAATCGGTTTGCCCGTCTCGTCGAACTTTACGTCCGACCCGCAAAGGAAGCGGTACCCGCCAAGTATCTGTTCGTCTTCGGGGCTCCATACGATAAGCTGGCGATAGGCATCTTCCATTGTGTCGTATTCATCGATATCGACCGGGCAGCCTGTCCCGCCTCCATAGTAACGGAAAGCGATTTCCCTGAGCCGTCCGATCTCCTGCATCACGTTGGGAGAGTCGTGGGCAGTGACAATGTATATCTCATTGTTGGATTTATTCGTTCTCCTGAGCTTTTTCTCTTTGGTCAGTTCTGCCTTCAGGAGAGCATGGTCTATCGGTTTGATAACGTCTTGCATATAAAATAAGTCTATTATTTCTTTAGATTATAAACGATCCCTTTTACCCATTCGGCCCACTCGGCCGGTTTACGGCTGTTGTCGAAGGTTTGCCAGGGAATCGGCTTTCCGAAATAAATGCGGAATGTTTTGTGTTTGCTTCTGAACATCTCGTCCGGCAGATAAACCATTTCATAGTTCATCTTTATGCCCAATGCCTTGCGCAGGTTGGCGAGACGATAGAAGAAGTTAGAGTTGCGTCCTTCGAAAAAGACCGGTATGATGTCCCGTTGACACTCGACTGCTTTCTGGATAAAAGACTTTTTCCATTCGATGTCTTGTATCTTTCCATTTTGTTTGCGTGAGCACAGGCCGGCCGGGAATGTGATGATCTGGTTGTCCGAAGCATAGGCTTCCTCAATCAGTTGTGCATTCTTTTTGCCTTGTGCCCCGTGCTTGTTGACCGGAACAAAAATAGACCTCAAATTAGACAGATACAGCAGCAGGTCATTCACCAGATAACGGATCTTGCCGTCGAAGCGTCCGCCGATAACCGCCGACAGGCAGATACCGTCCAGTCCGCCTAACGGATGGTTCGAAGCGAATATATACCGTCCTTCTGCAGGGATATTCTCTTCATTTACCAATTCCAGGTTCAGGTCGAAATATCCGATCAACTCCTGCATGAACGCCACCCCATCCTTGTCGTGATACCGGCGGAGAATGTCGTTCAGCTCATCCTGATGAACCGTACGGATCAGATAGTTAACCACAAAGCCGGGAATTTTCCGGGCTGCCGAAGGAGCCTTTTGTTGTAATACTTGCTTGATGTCTATCTGTGTAATACCTTCTTGTGTCATTTCACATAACTCTTACGAAAGGCAAAGATAGAGTTAATAATTAAAAGTCAATACTTTCGGGAAAAATTTTTGAGTGTTGTCTGCAACAAATTGTGTTACAATTCTGTTACTATTAGTTAGTACGGGGCATATAACGTGTACGCAAATAGTGAATAAGAGGGTTAACCGGTTGATTTAAAACCGGATAAGGTAATCGTAGCATATGTATGGTAAGCTATTTTTAACACAGTTATCCTCTTGTTTTTACCTTTTTTGTGTGAATATTAAATTAAAAGACGCTTTATTTGTCGTGTTAAAAAGAGAGATTTATAGATATGAGGAAGTCTACGATTTGGTTGCTTGCGGTGGTGATGGCTTTTGCTTTCGCCGGTTTGCTCTTTTTACAGGTAAAATACGTAAGCATCATACTCAAAAAAAGTAGCGAACAGTTCAATGAAACTGTCAAAAGAGCGATGCACCAGGTTTCGAAAAACTTGGAACTCGAAGAGACGCTCAAATATCTGGAAGAAGACCTTAGCCGCGACGAAGCCAACAACTATCTTTACCAGAACGGCCAAAGCAACTTGAGCGATGAGATGATCTCCGAGAAAAAATATAGGATGCAGTTTACCCAATCCGACGGCACGGTTGAACATATAGAGTTTCACAGTGATATCCGGACGCGTAAAATCGAACCGCTATCCTCCCTCGGCAGCAATAAATCGCCCAATAGCATCGTTAGTACATCAAAAGACTTGCAGCAAACATTGAAACGCCGTTATCATTACCAGAGCGGTTTGGTGAACGATGTTATATTGAATATCCTGCACACTGCAAATCTGAAGCCGATCGAAGAAAGGATAGATTTTAAAAAGCTGAATAATTACTTAAAATCAGAATTTATTAACAACGGATTGAACCTGCCGTTCCTCTTTTCTGTTATTAACAAAGACGGCAAGATCGTATATCAGAGCGGGGAGATGCCTCTTGTATCAGATGTGATTACACAGGTCTTATTCCCCAACGACCCGCCTTCGAAGCAGAATTTACTGAGGGTGTATTTTCCGACGAAGGGTGATTATATTTCAAGTTCGGTAACATTTATTGTGCCGTCCATCCTCTTCTCGCTGATACTTTTGGTAACATTTATTTTTACCATTTATATCGTATTCCGCCAGAAGAGACTTTCGGAAATGAAGAATGACTTTATCAATAATATGACGCATGAACTGAAGACACCGGTTTCGACCATCTCGCTCGCCGCGCAGATGTTGAAAGACTCGGATATCACGAAAAGCCCCGATGTATTCAAGCATATCTCGGGTGTGATCAACGACGAGACGAAACGACTGGGCTTCCTGGTGGAAAAGGTTCTGCAGATGTCGCTGTTCGAGCGTCAGAAAGCGGCCCTCAAGCTGAAAGAGGTGGATGCAAACGATTTGCTGGCAAACGTAGCCAACACATTCGCCTTGAAAGTGGAAAAATACGAAGGCTCGATCGATATCGACCTGCAGGCAGAAGATTCGAACATCTACGTGGACGAAATGCATATTACGAACGTACTGTTCAACTTATTAGATAACGCAGTCAAGTATCGTCGCCTCGAAGTGCCGCTGACGCTTATGTGCCGCACCTGGAACGAGAACGGCAAATTATTGATATCGATAGAAGACAACGGTATCGGAATCAAGAAAGAATACCTTAAGAAAGTATTCGACCGCTTCTTCCGCGTGCCGACTGGAAACGTACACGACGTGAAAGGGTTCGGTCTCGGACTCGCTTACGTCCGTAAAATAGTGGAGGACCACAAAGGCACGATACGCGCCGAGAGTGGAGCCGGAAATGTAGGAACAAAATTTATTATTACTTTACCTCTTATAAAAAGTTAGTTATGGAAGAAAAGCTGAAAATCTTCTTTTGCGAAGACGACGAGAACCTGGGTATGCTATTAAGAGAATACTTACAGGCAAAAGGTTATGTAACTGACCTCTTCTCCGATGGAGAAGCCGGTTACAAAGGTTTCACCAAAGGCAAATATGACCTTTGCGTACTGGACGTGATGATGCCGAAAAAAGACGGTTTCACACTGGCGCAGGAAATCCGCTCTATCAACCCTGATATCCCCGTAATCTTCCTTACAGCCAAGACTATGAAGGAAGATATCCTGGAAGGATTCAAAATCGGTGCAGATGATTATCTGACAAAACCTTTCAGCATGGAAGAGCTGTTGCTTCGTATCGAAGCTATCCTTCGCCGTGTGAAAGGCAAGAAGATGAAAGATATTCCTTTCTACAAGTTAGGTAACTTCTTGTTCGATACCCAGAAACAGACTTTGGCTATCGGTGATAAGGTTACGAAGCTGACAACTAAGGAATGCGAACTGTTGAGCCTGCTTTGTGCTCATGCAAATGAAATCCTGGAACGTAATTATGCCCTGAAGACAATCTGGGTAGATGATAACTACTTCAATGCCCGTAGCATGGACGTGTATATCACGAAACTTCGGAAACTGTTGAAAGATGATCCGGGAATCGAAATCATCAACATCCACGGTAAGGGTTACAAGCTGATCACTCCTTCCGGAGAAGAAGCTGCCCGCGAAGAAGGCATCCAGGTTCTTTAATCAGGCAACGATTAAAAAGAATCCGTAGAAAAAAGCCCCGGCTGCATCGTTTGCGGCCGGGGCTTTATTTATTTAATAGTATGAAAATCGTTGTAGTTCCAGCATAACTTCGTCAGCGATATATTCGTCGCTGAAAGTATAGAGCTCTTCATTTCTCTTTTACTTGTTCAACGTTAATGAAATGAAGATAATTATCTATCATTTCCTGATTCAAAAGGCAAATCTGATTGTTTCTTTTCCCAGAGCGACAAGGTTTCCAGAACGTCTTCGGTAACGTATTCGCGGCTCTGTGTGTGAAGCGTGTCGTAGAACTTCCAGATATAATTATCTATCAGACCTATGCGCTTCATCCGGCCATACATTTCCCTTGCAGGACATCCCACCGCATTTGCAGCGGACTCTACGCAGGAGGCTACATCTGACTTTGTGTTTTCTTAACTTTTGGTGGATGAGGAAAATACCCTTCTTCATAAAAAAGGATATTTTGGCATGTTTTGATAGTTAGGGCGGAAGGGATGTTTTGGATAGATATATGGTTGATATCCTTTAGCTTATATATTAATATAGGCGCATACGTGTATTGCCTGAAAAGAGGGGATTTTCGTCCTTATTTTAGGCTGTTTTTAGATTGTAAATTGCTGATTGTTATTTAGATAGGTTGACTTTTTGGAATGACTAATGAAAACGTACGTTTAGATTCGTCATTTTTCAGCTACAAAAATACAACTACTTTTTAAACCTGCAATCCTTTTCCTGAAGAATTTTTCCTTTTCTATATCCTTTCTTATCAATTAGATAGCTTAGCTTGTACGAAAGTACCTCTTTTCAACACGAACCTCCCATGAAGTCCCCAAAAAATGACTAAAAAAAACGTACGTTTTCTCACGTCATTATACCGGAATTAAGTTAAAAGTCCTGTAGTACAAGGGCTATCAGATAGAACGAAATACATATTAGTTACATTATTATTAATTAAACATTTTAGAATTATGAACAAAAAGTTTTTTACTCTTTTGGCCGTCTTAGGACTGGCTATAAGCTCGTTCACAATGGCGCAATCAGACATTGTGAAAGGGGACTATTATCATTTAGAGACACAGACTGTCGGAACAACTACAACTTCTGCATTAAACTTGGTTTTGACAGAAGAAACAACTGATGGTAAAGCGGCTCTTGTTGCTATGACTACAGCTTCTACTCTTGCTACTTCCGACTCTGCTTTATGGAAAGTGGATTATACATTAGATGTGACTTCCGGTGAGTATTCTTATGTATTTAAGAATAAGGCTACAGGCGCTCAACTTTCTTTTGCTGCAGGAAGTAATGCCCTTACTGATGCGACACTTGTTATCAATACTGATGATTATGATGACAATCCAGTAACAGGTGTAAAAGATAATGCAACGTTAAGTGGTTCTTTGAACTTTAATTGGGGTAGCCCATTAGCCGCCGGTGTTCCTACTACTGCTGCCGTATTAACTTCTTATATTCCGACAAAAGACTCAACTTTGTCTTTGGCTGTTAAGTTCGATGGTGGTATAGCAACTGCTGCAGATACTAAATATCCGATTATTCAGGTAATGACAGAAGGAAATGCTAAACCGACTGCAGGTGCAACTACAGAAAAGAATGCTATCCTTGCAGTAAAACCAGTTCGTGCTACAGCAAAAAAACTGACAGGTACAGAGCTTAACAACATGCTGGGTACAGGCAGAGGTTTCCAATTGTTTTTCTCTTATAAGAATAAGTTGACTACTGCTAATAATGCTTTGGCTGGGGTTATCTTCGAAGCTGTAAACGATGAAGATGGTGTAGCTGCAACAACTGGTTCTGATGTATTGCTGAAAGCAAAAACATTAACTCCGAAAAAGAGCGGAACGAATGTAACAAAAAGCCTTTATGCTTATGTTGACACTATCTGCTATGATGCAGCTAATCCGACTGCTGATGGAACTAAGTTAACTTTCAAAGTTGATACTTTACCTACTACAGATGGTAGTGTAGGTACTTCTAATGGATTGTTGACGAAGGCTGCCTATACATTCAACTTCTATTCAGATCCTTCTTCTGCAAACGATTCTGTGGCTGTGTTTGTTACAGCTTCTTATGATGTTGCAGGTGCAGGTGCAACTCCTCCGAGAACTTGGGCAAACAAGACTGCTTCTGTTGGTGCATTCCCATTGCAGATCGCTCCTCTTGCCGGAATTTCTACAGATAAATTGGTTTTGACAACAGGCGCTGACCAAGTTGCAGCAACTGCTCTTCCTGAAGAAACCCGTATCTCCTTCACCGGTGGTGCCGCTCCTGCTCCTCTATTCGACGCAACGAAGGTTTACTCTGTAAAGAATGTAAATGAAGAAGCTGGTGATGAGCATGCCGGTAAATATATGGTAGTGGCTCCGATTTCTGCTATTGCTTATGGCGAAGCTTATTCAAGTAAGGTATTTGCTCACCTGCCTTCTACGCAGTTCGTGTTTGACGGCGCTAAGATGATCAATCGTGAATTGAATACAGTTTCAACAGATGCTCTTTATTCAGTAGAAGGTAAGGACGATGTTTATACCAACCTGGCAGATACATTCGAAATCAAAGCAATGGAAGATGTAAACCTGAAGGACTCAACAATGGGTTGGTCTTATATCACTGCTGATTCTTTGACTAACTATGCATTCTCTTTGGATTATGTATCAGGTATTTTGGAAGGTCGTAGCATCAATATGAAGGCAGACTCTGCTGTAGTTGCTACAACAGAAGAAGGCAAGCTGTTTAAGTTGGAAGCTGTAGGCTTTGGTAAAGTTACCGATGCAGCCGAAGTTGATGGCGTTAAGACTCTTTACAATCAGGCTTATAAGATTTATACTAAAGACAAGAAGTTTGTTGTAGTTAAAAACGGTTCTACCGGTAAATTGGCTCTGACTTCTGTTACAAGTGCAGCTGGTGCCGCAGCAGCAGATGCTTTCTTCTTGAAAGAAACAGAAAACAAGGGTGAATATATCCTGGTCAATGGTGCTTCTAAGTACAATGTAAACTCTACTACAGAAGCTCTGGAAGCAGTGGGCTTGAACCTGAACAACAACGCATTTGCCGTACAGGTAGAAAAAGCTCCTGAATATGTACTGGATGCTAAGGGTCACTACAACATCGAAAACCTGCGTGGCGACATGTTGGCAGCTGATGCTCAGGGCTTCGGTATGTTCCGCAAGGAAGGCGAACTGAAAGCTGATTATGTAGCAACAGACTTCGCTCTGTATGTAGACACTGCTAAGATCCATGCAACACAACCTTCTTACTTCATCCTGTCAGGCGCTAAAGCTGGCGAAGGTTCTGAATTGGAAGGTAACTTCTTGCGTGTAATGACTGACTCTGTTACTGCTAATGTTGAAGGTTACAAAGCTGCTAACGGTATGACTCGTCTGGCATTCGTCCCTGCAAAACGTGAAGCTACAAGCGACTCTCTGCTGGTTAACTATCAGAAAGAAACATTTGTAAAGGGTGATAGCGTAGGCTATAAGGGCAAACAGGCTGGTATCGAACAGTTCCAGTTCAAGATTCAGTACACTGAAACAGATGGTCAATATATTATAGAAAATGCAGCTGGTTATCTGGCTACATACAATGATGTATTGTGCTTATCTCCGAAGAGTGACGGTATTGAAAAGTCTCAGTTGATCAAACTGACTACTACTTCTGCTCCTACAGCCAACGAAGGTGTCGAAGTATCTGAAGTGAAAGTGATTGCCGGTAACGGTAATGTTCAGATCATCGGTGCTGCCGGCAAGAAAGTTGTTATCACGAACATCTTGGGCCAGACAGTTGCTAACACAGTCATCACTTCAAGCGACGCAACCATCGCTGCTCCTGCCGGTGTAGTTGTAGTTGCTATCGAAGGCGAAGATGCTGTAAAGGCAATCGTAAAATAAGAATGAAATGATAATCAAATAATTCGATCGCGCGGGATTGTGCGGGATGCGCGTAGAGACGGACGGCCGTCCGTCTCTACATTACGGATGAATATCCGTTTATCCCTATCAACACCAATTACCCTGCGACAGGCGAACAAGCGGTCAGATTTAATATTAATAATACTAAAGTATATTGAATTTAAAAAGTTCAATGTGGCCGGTAGCCCTGTGAAGAGTGAAAGCCCACAAAAGACAAGCCCCGAAAGATGGTAACACTTCCGGGGCTTTGTCGTTTTATAGTGTTTCGTGGGGATGTGTCAAAAGTAAGTTCTAACGCTTTAGCGTGTCATTGCGGGCTTGCCCCGTAACCTCATTCTGGGCTGATTTACAGTGATTAGAATGAGATGGCGGGTCAAGCCCGCCAGGACGCAGACGCTATAAATAGGACTTTTGACACATCCCCATTCTTACAACTGTATCTGTATAAGTAAGCGTGAAGGTCCTGACTCGTCAAGATCGCTTGCGAAATGGTATTGCAGTACTTCATGGGTTTATAGTGCCGTAAAGGAATGAATAACCCGGCAGATAGAATGAACGATGCGGGA
>NZ_QUGV01000014.1:75174-130009 GCF_003479205.1 Parabacteroides sp. AF17-28
TTGCGGGCTTGCCCCGTAACCTCATTCTGGGCTGATTTACAGTGATTAGAATGAGATGGCGGGTCAAGCCCGCCAGGACGCAGACGCTATAAATAGGACTTTTGACACATCCCCATTCTTACAACTGTATCTGTATAAGTAAGCGTGAAGGTCCTGACTCGTCAAGATCGCTTGCGAAATGGTATTGCAGTACTTCATGGGTTTATAGTGCCGTAAAGGAATGAATAACCCGGCAGATAGAATGAACGATGCGGGGTGTGTGCCCCCTCCAGACCTACCCGCTATTCATGTTACAGCCGTGAAACAAAAGAAATCCAACTGTAACATAGAAAGAAGACAGTTGTGACATAAAAGGAATACAGCCGTAACATGCAATAGAGGACCGGGGTTATCCGTTATTGATTCACTATTTGCCAAAAGTGAGCTGTAAATAATTTATCTGTGAGTTTTAGACAAAAGAACAAACTTAGACGAATCCTTGAATTTATAATGGGGCTGTTGGGCTTTTTGTTGAACCTGAAAAAGGAAGATCAGCGGATAGAGATCTTTCGGACAGTATCGCCGATACGGACGATGTAGTACCCTTTGGCAATATCTACGGCGTATTCGCCGGAGGGCTGCTTCATCGGAATCTCTTTCACACGGATGCCTACCACGCTGTAGATCTCGAGCTTGCTGCCGGCCGGCGCATTCTCTACCACGATCTTGTTGTCGTAGGCGCTTATCTCTATGGAGTCCGGGTCTTTATCCTTCTCTTTGGCGGCTGTAGTAGTGGTGGTAGACACAGTTGTATTCGCCTGCTGTGCCATCACCTCAAGCGGACAACCGGCCCATACAGCCAGCAATAGAATGATTGAAAATAGTACTTTCATATTCCAAACCCTAATTTCGTACAAATGTAGGAATATTTTTTGGATAATAATGAAGCATCTGGAATATTAATGATTAAATAGCTTTTTCAGCCGTTTTGTATTTTGCCGACAGTCCCAGACGGCGGCAATCCGTATGGTGCTTCTTTTTACATAATAGATGATTTTATAATGCTTGTTGGATATTAATGAACGATATTCTTTGGCTTCATCCGTTAGCAGAAGCTCTTTAGGAGCCATAAATGGAAATTGAAGAAGCCGATCTGCATCATCAATCAAGCTGTTATAGATCTTGGTCGCGAGCATTTCGCTATGATTGGAATAAAAATCGTAAATATTGTCAAGGTCTTTTTTGGCAGATTTACTCCATTTGATGGTCATTTGCATAGTGGGTGTCTTTTTCTTAATTCGTCACTTGTATAATACCTTCCCATCCTAAAGTCTTCTTCCGCCTCTTCCAGATGCTTTTTAAGTTCTTCGATCGTATATTGGCAAGGCGGTTGCTCGCGACGAACCATGCGATGTAGATATTTTTCCACCCGGTTTACATCCTCTTCTGAGTCGAGCATACTGATTGCTTTTTGCAGTTTGCTCTTTTTAAGTTCTAATTCCATAGCTGTCATGATTATATCCTCTCTTTCTTTTTTATGTATTGATATCCTCACAAAGATACAATAATCCCGGGACAAACCCTCTTGTTCCCCCAAATTTTCAATTTTCAATTCTCCATTTTCAATTATAAGGGTATCACCATCCCCTCATTCCCCAGAATCGTGCCGGGGAAGACAGCTTCGGCTTCGCGGTGGAGGTCGGTGAGGTCGTCGTAGCGGGCGGAGTAGTGGCCGATGACGAGGCGTTTCACCTGGGCATCGCGTGCTATCTCGGCTGCTTGGCGGGCGGTGGAGTGGAAGGTTTCTTTGGCGCGTGCCAGGTCGCACTCGGCAAAGGTCGCTTCGTGATAGAGCAGGTCGACACCTTCGATGATAGGGATGATGGAACGGTTGTAGGCTGTATCCGAGCAGAACGCATACCGCTTAGGCGCTGCTGCCGGACGCGTCAGGCGGGCGTTGGGGATGACTTCGCCTTCGGGGGTGACGTAGTCCTGTCCCTGCTTGATGTCTTTCATGCAGCGGACGGGAACTTGGTAGAAATCCGTCATCTCGCGGATGATATGCGCCTCCTTCGGCTTTTCGGCAAAGAGGTAACCGCAGGTGGGGATACGGTGTTTCAGGGGAATAGACCAGACCGACAATGAGCGGTCTTCCATCACTAACGAATGGCTGCGGGTGTCTACGGTGTTGAAACGGACGTCGAACTCCATGCCCCGGCAGAACAAATCCATCACCGGACGGAGGTAGGTCTCCACCTCCTTCGGACCGTGTACGACCAGTTCGCCGGTACGTCCTAACATGCCGAGCGTAGAGATCAGTCCGGGCAAGCCGAAGCAATGGTCGCCATGCAGATGGGAGATGAAAATATGGGCGAGACGGCCGAAGCGGACACGCATATTGCGCATCTGTACCTGTGTACCTTCCCCACAATCAATCATATATAATTTATCTCGTAAATCTACTACCTGAGAAGTTGCCAGATGCCGCGTGGTAGGTAACGCTGAGCCGCATCCCAATATATTTATGCTAAAATCTGCCATGAGGTTTCATCGGAATATTTCATTGCAAAGATAATACAAAAGCATTGGCGTTCTGTGAAAAATAACAAAAAATGCGGGAAGATTGTTCCGGGGATGGCAGGTATTCTATATATTTGTTTGCTGTCCTCGAATGGAAGCTATTTAGAGTCAGTAGAAAAGACTTAAGATATTTTCATCTAAGCCTTAACTAACTTTTTCTTTTTGTTTAAAACGGTTAAATGTAGAAACGGCCAAGCGTGAGCTTCGCCGTTTCCTTTGTTTTACAAGGGGGTGTTAATAAGTATGTCCCTTATCACTCTCCATTTCCTTCTCATTAATTTTCCGCAGGTCGAGTGCACGCCAGGCATAGAATATATACGCCAGGACGAACGGCACGAGGATAGAGACGTAACTCATTACCTTCAACGTGAACGGACTGGAACAGCTATTCTCGATCGTCAGCGAACTTTGCAGGTCGGCAATGGACGGATAATAAGCCGTATTGTTCCAACCGGCGCAAAGCAGCAAGGCTAACACGGTCAGTACCGTACCTGTCCCGCAATACCAGATTCCCTTTTTCCATGTCCCCGGCAAAATCGTACGGATAATGCCATAGAGAACACCTACGACACCGACCAGCAGTATCACAGTTACGGCAGGCATCTCAATCAGGTTGGTGAAGTATTTATACGGTTGCATGAACACCTCTTTTGTCTCCGGATTGACTGCAAAACCATCCGCAAAAAGCAGGTGCACGAGGAAGGTGAGGAAGAATACGAGGAACAGTGCCGTCTCTATCACCAGATGTTTGCGGCATCTTACCGTAATCTCCGCATCGTCTATATTATTAATAAAGTAAAGCAACGCCTGGATACGTGCCAGGAAGAACACGGCCAATCCAAGGCATACGTTCCAGAACACAAAGGCCGCTTCAAGCCCGTGCCAGGGGTTTGCCCAGGTGGAGATCACCGGCATGGCGACATCGGTCAGTTGTCCTTTATTGACGATAAACTCCGCTCCGTTGAAGAACGTCCCGACAGCTGTCCCGAGCAGGATCGGGCCCAGGATGCCGTTGAGCAACAGGAATACCTGGTAGGTCTTTTTACCTAACAGGTTTCCCTTTTTCGACTGGTATTCGTACGACACGGCCTGCAGGACGAAACAAGCGAGAATCAGCATCCATACCCAGTAGGCGCCACCGAAGCTGGTCGAATAGAATAAAGGGAAAGAGGCGAAGAACGCACCTCCGAAAGTGACCAGTGTCGTGAAGGTAAATTCCCATTTACGCCCGGTCGAGTTCAATAACATCTTTTGCTGCAATTCCGTCTTGCCGATGGTGAAAAGCAAAGACTGTCCGCCCTGTACGAAAAGCAGGAAAACCAATAGTGCTCCTAACAGGGAAACGAGGAACCACCAGTAATGCTGTAATAATATATATGTACTATCCATAGCGCTCTTTTAATTTTTAATTCATAATTCTTATTTTACTGAAGGTCCTTTCTTAATCGCTTTCACCATTATGCCGATCTCAGCAATCAGCAGGACGGTGAAGAGAAGGAGGAAGAGGAAGAAAGTAGTCTGTACCGACGAGGTGGCCAGTTTGGAGACGGATGCACTGGTCGGCAGGATGTCTTGGATGGCCCAGGGTTGGCGTCCCACTTCGGCTACGATCCAGCCGGCTTGCCCGGCTATGTAGGCCAGAGGAATGGTCCACAGGCTTGCCCATTGCAGCCAGCGGGCATCGGCAAACTTGTCTTTCTTGCTCCATATCAGGGCAATGATAAATAAGAGAATGAAATATCCGCCCAGGATCACCATGACGCGGAATGAATAGAATGTGAGTCCTACGTGCGGAACCAGGTCGGCCGGATCTTTGATATATCCGTATCCGAAGTAGGCAAAATTATCGTCCAGCAGCGTACGGGCTTGCTTCGCGGCAACCTGGTCTTTGTCTTTCACGGCCTTGCGATAGTCGGCAAGTGCCTGGATGGCAATCTGTCCTTTTTCGATCTTTTCGGCGGCAGAGAGGGCTGTCGTTCCTTTGTTTGTCGTATAGCCGCCTTCGATCAGGTTGACGATACCCGGTACGTAGGCGTCCGCTTTGCGTTCGGCAAGAAAGGATAGGAGTTTAGGAAGCTTTAGATCGAAGATGAACGGATTTTCGTTGTCCTTATAGCTTGTCTTGTCGGGATTCAGCATGCCGATGGCAACCAGTCCCATGCCGTTGCCGCCTTCGTAGAGCCCTTCCATTGCAGCAAGCTTCATCGGTTGCTTCTGGGCTACCTGGTAGGCCGAGCCGTCACCTGTCCATATAATAAGGATAGAGGCTACGAGGCCGAAGATGGCGCCGACTTTAATACTTTCGAGTGAGAATTGTTTATCCCGGTTCTTCAACAGATACCAACTGCTGATACCGATAACGAATACGGCTCCCACAACCCAGCCGGAGAGTACGGTGTGGAAGAATTTATTGATGGCGACGGGTGATAAGGCAACCGCCCAGAAGTCGAACATCTCGTTGCGAACGGTATCCGGGTTAAACTGCATGCCTGCCGGATGCTGCATCCAGGCATTGGCAATCAGAATCCAGAGTGCGGAAAGGGTTGCTCCAATGATCGTCAGCCATGTCGAAGCCAGGTGGAAACGTTTGCTGACCTTGTCCCAGCCGAAAAACATAACGGCTATGAACGTTGCTTCCATAAAGAAAGCCAAGATTCCTTCTATAGCTAACGGGGCGCCGAAGATGTCTCCGACGAACCAACTGTAATTGGACCAGTTGGTCCCGAACTCAAATTCGAGGATAAGCCCGGTGGCCACACCGATGGCAAAGTTAATACCGAACAGCTTCATCCAGAACTGCGCTGTCTTTTTCCAAAATTCGTTACCTGTCTTGTAGTAGATGGTCTCCATGATGGCTTGTATAACGCCGAGCCCCAGAGTCAGGGGGACGAAAAGCCAGTGATACATGGCGGTGAGAGCGAATTGCGCCCTCGACCAGTCAATCAATGAAGTGTCAATGCTTGCGATCATGATTATTATAATTTAAGGAGTAATTGCCCTGTTGATCAATTCACCTGAAACGTGCTCTTCCTTTGCGGAATCTCCTTCAAACTTCCCTAAATAATTAGGAAAGAAAAACAGTTTTAAGATAAAAAACATGATGAAGAGCTTGACCAATATGATTAGCCACAACGTTTTACCCAGTTTCATTTCGCGGAATCCTTCCAGGTAAAAATGATAAATTCGTATGTGTATTGGTTCTTTTTCCATGTTGGTATCGTATCTTAATAACAGAAAATCAAGTGAATTAGTTTTCTCTATCTACAAATATAGGCAATGCGTTAATTCGGTTTCCCCTAAAAGCATAGATATTATTTATGAAAAAATAGATATTGTCTATAATCACTGTTAAAAAAAACTATTTTGATAAAGAAAGCCCGAAGGAAGACTTGCCGTTATTTTCGCATTGGCTATATTTGCGTCAGTTTGTGTTTTTATATGACGAGAAATCACATCGAATATTATAATTAAGTGCTAATCTATAAAAAATTATTACTATGTCGAACATTTCAAGAAGATCTTTTCTTCAAAGAGGAGCCGCTGCTGCCGCAGCGTTCTCTATCGTGCCAGGTTCCGTTCTTGGTAAATCTCATGGATATGTAGCTCCGACTGACAAGTTGAATATTGCAGCTGTCGGTATTGGTGGTATGGGTAATGCCAACCTCAAGAACATGGAAAAAACAGAAAATATCGTAGCTCTTTGCGATATTGACTGGAGATATGCCAAACCGGTATTCGATCGTCATCCGAATGCTAAGAAGTATTGGGACTATCGCAAGATGTATGACGAAATGGGTAAGTCTTTTGACGCTGTATTGGTGGCTACAGCCGACCATACACACGCCATTATCACTGCTGATGCATTGACAATGGGTAAACACGTTTATACCCAGAAACCGTTGACCCACTCGGTTTACGAATCCCGTTTGCTGACTAAATTAGCTAAAAAGTATAATGTAGCAACTCAGATGGGTAACCAGGGTTCTTCTGCAACAGATACTGATTTGGTTTGTGAATGGATCTGGAACGGTGAAATCGGTGAAGTAACGAAAGTGGAATGTGCCACTAACCGTCCTATCTGGCCGCAGGGCTTGAACGCTCCTGAAAAGGCTGATAAGATTCCTTCTACCCTGAACTGGGATTTGTTTACTGGTCCTGCAAAGGTTCGTCCTTATAATAAAATATATCATCCCTGGAACTGGCGCGGATGGTGGGATTATGGTACAGGTGCTTTGGGTGATATGGCTTGCCACATCATGCAGCCGGTATTTACTTCCCTGAATTTAGGTTATCCTATCAAAGTACAGGGTTCTTCTACTCTGTTGCTGGCTGACTGCGCTCCTAATGCACAGCACGTAAAAATGGTATTCCCGGCTCGTGACAATATGCCGAAGGTGGGTCTGCCGGAAGTTGAAGTGCATTGGTATGATGGCGGTATGATGCCGGATCGTCCGGAAGGATTCCCTGATGGTATGGAACTGATGGGCCCGGGTGGTGGCTTGTGTATCTTCCACGGTACGAAAGACACGCTGATCTGCGGTTGCTATGGACAGAAACCTTGGTTGTTGTCAGGTCGTGTGCCTAACGCTCCGAAAGTTTGCCGTCGCGTAGAAAACGCTATGGGTGGTGGTCACGAACAAGACTGGATCCGCGCTTGTAAAGAAAGCCCGAGCAGCCGTGTAATGACTAAGTCTGATTTCTCTATGTCAGGACCGATGAACGAAATGGTGGTTATGGGTGTATTGGCAATCCGTTTGCAGACACTGAACAAAGAACTGCTGTGGGATGGTCCTAACATGAAGTTCACCAATATCAAGGACGACGAAGTAATTAAGATCATTAAGAAAGACGACTTCAAGATCGTCGACGGTGACCCGAAATTCAACAAGATCTGGACTGATCCGGTTCCTGCTAAACAATTCGCTGAAGAATTGATCAAGCATAACTATCGTGAAGGCTGGAACTTGCCTGCTATGCCGTGATAATTGTTTTAAACAGATAAAATAGAATGAAAAAGTCAGTATTATTAGCAAGTGCCGCAGTGATGATGTGTTATTTCACATCTTGTGGCGGTAAGAAAACAGAAGAAGCTGCCGCTCCAGCAGAAGAGGCAACAACAGAAGCAGCCGTTCCTGAATACAGAATCATGGACGAACTGCCGACAGTTGACCTGTCTACTTTCCCGAAAGATATAGACGGAAAGATCACTTTGTTCGACGGCAAGACGCTGAACGGCTGGAGAGGTTATAACCGTGAAGATGCTCCTACAAGATGGAGTGTGGATGACGGTGCTATCCATATGACAGGTTCAGGTGCCGGAGAAGCTGGTGCTAAAGATGGTGGCGACCTGGTTTTCGCTCACAAATTCAAAAACTATGAACTTGAATTTGAATGGAAAGTGGGTAAAGGCTCTAACTCTGGTGTTCTGTATATGATCCAGGAAGTAGAAGGACAGCCTTCTTACATCTCTGCTCCTGAATATCAGGTACTCGACAATGAAAACCATCCGGATGCCAAGTTAGGTAAGGACGGTAACCGTCAGTCTGCTTCATTGTATGACATGATCCCGGCTAAGCCACAGAACTCTAAACCGTTCGGCCAGTGGAACAAAGGTAAGATCATGTGCTACAAAGGTACAGTTGTTCACTATCAGAACGACGAACCGGTTGTTGAATACCACTTGTGGACACAGCAGTGGAAAGAAATGCTGGATAAGAGCAAGTTTAGCAAAGACAAATGGCCGTTGGCATACGAACTGTTGCTGAACTGCGGTGGTGAAAACAAAGAAGGTTTCATCGGTCTGCAGGATCATGGCGACGACGTTTGGTATCGTAACATCACAATTAAAGAACTCGACTAATCAGCCGTTTCTTTGATCAAATAGAAAATCCCCGGTATCCAAACAGATACCGGGGATTTTTTTGTCCAACCTTTTTTAATTGGCACATTGGCACATTGGCATATTTATTATTTCGCCATCACCTTGATATTGCTGTAGCTGTTGCCCTCGAAATTGATACGGCCATTCTTGCCGTTGTTGACATCGAGGACGTAGTTGTTTTTGTTCTTCTGTTCGCTGCGGCTGTCGAAGTCGCTTGAAGAATTTTCTTCTACGCGGCGGGATTGTACATTGAAACCGCCTTTGATGCTGCAATTGCCATATTTCATATTATTGGCGACAACGCGGAAAGAAGCGTTTACGTCGGTATAAATATTCAGGTTTCCATAGCGGGCATCTACATCTATCTTTTCGAAGTTGGAAGCAAGGTCTTTGATGGTCAGCGTGCTGTAGCTCAGCTCATCAACCGTGATGCTTTGCTTCAATTCTTCCATCCTGCATTCGCCGTATTTCAGTTCCAGATAGCCGCTGTTAAGCCTACCCATTAGAATCTTGCCGTATTTGGCCTCAATGTTCATCTTCTGGACATTTCCGAGGTTGAGGTTGGAATATTTGCTGTCGACATTCAACTGGGAGGCGTTTTGGAGGTTCGCTTTGCCGCAATAGGCCAAATCTAACGTCGCATTATCGACGTTTGCGATATCCAGGTTGCCATACTGCACTTCTATATTCAGCGGGCCTGTGAAGTTGCCACCGTTGATGTTGCCGTATTTGGCATGGAGGTCGCATTTCCCCTTGTTGTTCTCCGGCATATAGATATTACCGTATTTCTGCGTCAGATCGCACGTCAGTTCTGCCGGCATGTTGATATAGTAGTTGATGGTGAACGATTCGTTGGAGTTATTATTCCCGTTCTGCGATCTCAGCGTTGTAACAGCCGAAACCGTGTTTCCCATCTTTTCCATCCGGATGCTGATGCGGTCGAGGGTTGCCTGCGCCCTGTCCTCATTGCGTGCCTTGGCTTCGATTGCGACGCGGATGGAGACTTCGTTTTTGTTCCAGTGCGTGATGGTGATGTTGCCGAAGCGGTTGTCCACTTGTAGAAGGTCGTTTTTGCCGACATTGAAACTCTTGTTATATTCTTTCTTCTTGATGCTTTCCTGTTTGCTTGCCCAACCGGGAAGCGCACAGAACAAGATGAGAAGCATAAGGAGGCAAGGACGGATGACCGCCTGTTTGCCGATGGCTGATTGTTGGTGAATTGCTTTCATTTTGATTGTTTATTTCTGATTTACTTTTTTATTCGTTTCCATTTTCTCCATCTGTTCCAGCATGATGTTGAGGCTTTCTAAGCTCGTGCTGTAATGCTGGTTCATGGCGTACAGGCCGTCGTTGGAGCAAGGCAGTGTAGGGAGAACCGTCTCTTCGAACATATAGTTGTCCGTCAGGACCCGTTTCGTCTCTTTCAGCAGCTCTTCCGAGCCGGGGATGCGCTGTTGTTTGTACATCGCCTGCATCTGCGAGATGATTTCGTTCATCTGCATATTGTAGTAGAGCCGGAGTTCCTCGATTTCCTCCTTCATCTGGCATTTGTGCGGCTGCGAAGCTACCGGCTTCTGCTGCGGAAGCGGTGTGCCGCCCGGCATTTTGAAGAGGAACAACAAAGCGATGCAGGCTGCTGCCGCAAAAGCACAAAGGCTGTATAGTGTGGCCCGGCTTTTGCGCGGCGCAGCGAGCTTCTGTTCGAAGCGTTCGAAGTGGCCCTCCGGTAACAGGTCGTCCTCAAAAGCTTCCCGGTTCGTGTCTATGAAATTCTTTAATTTATCCATTTTCTTAATTTGCTGCTATAATGTCCAACAATTTGCGCTTTGCCCTGAGATACTGGCTGCGTACGCTTGGCGGCTGGATCTTCAGGATGGAGGCTATTTCTTCCATGTCATATCCCTCAAAGAGGTAGAGCGAGAGGATTACGCGGTAGCCGGCAGGCAGTTTCTTACAGGCCTCCTTGACCTGGGCGACCGAGTATTGGAGCTCCTCTTCATCCGGCCCGTCGTCATCGGGTTCGGCATAATTGTCGGAGAGTTCCACCCAGTCGGGTGTCTGTCGTCTTACGTAATCAATGGCTGTATGGACGGCTATCCGGTGCATCCATGCTTCGAAACATTGCCCGTCATGATATTGGTCCAAGCGGGTGAAGATCTTCAGGAAAGCATCCTGCATGGCTTCTTCCGCCTCGGGCGCGTTCCCTACAATACGCAGGCAGGCGACGTATAATCGCTGTGCGAATTGCTTGTACAGGGTGAGCTGCGCTGTCCGGTTTCCTTTCCGGCACCCCTCGATCAGATGTGCATTTGTTTCTTCCATTTTCATATATATAAACGAGAGACAGGTGGCAACCGTTGCATACCGATAGCTCAAAAATAAGAAAAAAAGGATGATTTTGGGTATAAAAAAAGAAAGGCATCATCCCGACGCCTCTCTCCCTGAACTAAATGATAAAAATAAAAGTTATGTGGGAAGGTTATTCTTTTGATTTGTAATCCAATTCGATTGTTCTATAATCGTTTATTGCGAAGGATTTATATTTTATCTTTAACTTAACAGTCTTCCCTTCCGTGCTCGGCAACTTGTCCAGCTTGAACGAAACCAAGCCCGGGAGTGGCTGATACGTATAGTCACCATTTTCGGCACGATGACGGAATTCCAGTTCGTACGGGTCGGCGCTGTTTGTTTGTACGAGGTTGAGGAAATGTTTCTCTCCTTTATTGACCAGAAAATCGAACGTTACGTATCCGTCTTCAATCCAAGCACCGCCCGGAAACCAATTGCTGGCGCCGCTTAATGCGAGCATATCGGTCCCGTAGTAAGAGTCGTTTTCCGCACCTAAATCGGGGGCGATTTCTTTTGTCAGGAGCGTATCCATCCGTATCACCTCGACAGCTTTGTCATAATCCGAAACGACCTTGTCAGATTCTCTAAGAATAACATATGCACGTATTTCCTTTAAGTTTTCGGGTACATACGAGTTGGTCGGGAACAACGTAATACTGTCGTTCAACTGCATGTAGTAGGTATTGTCGGTTAAAGGCTTAACCGTTACAATAGCCTGTTTTTTATCTTTCCAAAATTCACTGTAGCTGTCATCAGTATCCAGACAGGAATAAAAAGTGGTTGAACCTAACAGGATTCCAAACAGAAGCATAAATGTCTTCAACGTCTTCATAGCATGTATCATCTAAATTATTATTATTTTTTGTTTCTATAGAGGAAGATGCCGGATGATCGTGAAATGCTGCAAAGATGGTTTATAAAAGATGTTAATGCTTCAGTGATTGATAGATAAGTGTTGCTGTCCGCCGGGATGCGCCGGGTTTGCCGAGCTGCCGGATAATCTCGTCGTAGCCTTCGAGCATATGGTCTCGATAGGTGCTGTCGTTTAGGATACGTCCCAGTTCTTCGTCTATCTGCCGGCGCGAGAAGCGGGCTCCGAAAAGCTCCTGCACCACTTCGCGGCCCGCAATCAGATTGACCAGCGAGATGTATTTCGTGTGGAAGAAATTCCGGAAAATGAAACTTGCCAGACGGCCGGCCGGAACATAATAGCAGACGGCTTGCGGAACACGGAAGAGGGCGGTTTCGAGCGTTGCCGTTCCGGAGGTGACCAGTGCCGCGTCGCTATGCTGTAAAAGGGGATAGGTCTTGCCAAAAACGATGCGGACGTTTGCCTCTCCTATATATTGTTTGTAAAACTCCGGTTCCAAGCCGGGAGCGCCGGCTATTACCGGCTGGTGTGTGGGATAGGCGGCTGCCACTTCCAGCATGGTCGGGAGGTTTTCCTTAATTTCCTGGCGGCGGCTACCGGCCAGCAGTGCCAGTATGGGGCGTTCGTCGAGCTGTTCGTCCACGCGGAACGTGTCGGGTTGCGCTGCCTGCTCTTCCTTATAATAGGCCACAGAGTCGACGGACGGATTGCCGACGTAATCCACCGGATAATCGAGTTTGCGGAAGAATTCCACTTCGAAGGGCAGGATGCAGAACATCCGGTCCACATAGCGGCGGAAATCCTTGATGCGGTATTGCTTCCAGGCCCATATTTTAGGTGAGATATAATAATAGACGGGCAGTCCCAATTGCGTCTTTACGAACTTCGCAATCTTCAGGTTGAAGCCCGGGTAGTCGATCAGGATCACCACATCCGGCTTGTAACTCCGGATTTCCTCCTGGCAGGCTTTCATATTACGGAGGATCGTACGCAGATTGAGCAGTACGGGGATAAAGCCCATGAAAGCCATCTCCCTGTAATGTTTCACCAACGTGCCTCCGACAGCTTGCATCAGGTCGCCTCCTAAGAAGCGGAAATCGGCTTCCGCATCCTGCTCCTTCAATGCCGCCATCAGATTCGATGCATGCAAATCTCCGGAAGCTTCTCCAGCGATTAAAAAATATTTCATATAGTTTTAATTGTCAATTGTCCATTGATTTTTTAGCTTTGCTAAAAAATCATAGTCCGTCACGTCAATCTTGCAAGGGACAAGCGAAGCGTAGCCGCTATCCAATGCCTGCGTGTCGTTGTCGGGGTGGATCGGTTTCGCGTTTTCGAATGATCCGGTGAGCCAGAATACCGGTTCGCCCGATGCGTTTTCCGAACGTTTGAATTCCTTCACCCAACGGCCGTCGGCCTGGCGGCAGACTTTCAGACCTTTCACATTCGGAGTGTTGGGGACGTTCAGGTTCAAATAAGTACCGTGCGGCAGGCCCTCTTTTATGACCCGGCGCGCCAACATGCGTCCCAGGCGGCAACATTCCGTAAAGTCGGCATCCGGACGGTGATCCAGGAGCGATACGCCCATAGACGGAATGTCGAATACGCATCCTTCCGCCGCCGCGCCCATCGTACCCGAATAGTGTACGCAGATCGCATGGTTACCGCCATGATTGATACCCGAGGCAAGCAGGTCGGGCTTCCGGTCCAGCACTTCGTTGACCGCCAGCTTTACGCAGTCCACCGGAGTCCCCGTGCAGCTGTAAACCGTCAGCCCTTTTTCTTGCTTGATCAATGTATATTTGATCGGTATGAGCGAAGTAATCGCGCTTGCCATTCCCGAACGGGGTCCGTCCGGAGCAAACACTACGATGTCTCCCAAATCCCGGAGACATTCGGTCAACTCTTTTATCCCTTTAGCTTCAACACCATCATCATTTGTTATCAGAATAAGCGGTCTATCGTTCATCATGTCTTTTTTTATTGCATACAAATATACTTACTAAAAAGCTATTTGCAAAAATAAGCATTGCCTTTCCTTGTAATCATACCAAATATGATCATATAAGGCAAAATGAGATATACGATATCGTTTTTCTATACTGGACGAAAAACGGTTTTATGTAAACATTGATGTTCAAAGCTTGTAGCCATGTCCTGAACTAAAAGCGGTTTTTCCCTACCATATATATTAATATAAAATATATACAGTTCCTTTTTTCTTCTTTTTACGATAATGAGATCCGGGAAAGAAAACAATTGTCTGTAATCACAAAAACAATTACTTTTGAATGCGAAGACAATTGCTTTTAACCACACAGACAGTTGCTTTCTCTTCAAAAATAATGAGTCAATGGGATAAAGTGCCAATATGCCAATGAAAAGAAAAAGTGCGCCTTTGTAAACCTGATGAATTACAATAACCCCCATTTTGACCGTTTTTCTATTTCGTCTGAAATCTTGATCCATTTTGGATTGACTCTTTTCAGCGTTTTAGCCTTCCCGGCTGACAATAGGCGGAATGAGGTGCCGAGCCCGTCCCGAAATGTGTGCAGTTTGATTGCCGGACGGCGGAAATACTATCAAAGTGATAAAGTTTAACTCCCGGAGAATCGCCTGTAGCAAAATAAAACGGACGGCGTTTCAAATATCCCAAGGAAATTTTGGTGGTTTTTTGCCATGTGGACGGTCGTTTTTCAAAAGAAGACGGTCGTCATCGCCATTACGACCGTCCTAATGGGTGATGCACTCGGCACCTCGCAAAGATTAAGACGGTCGTAATGGCAAAGAGGACGGTCGCAATGGCGAAAAACTCCCGGAAAAGAGGAAAAAGCCCCTTTTTGGCGTCAGAAAATTGGATTAACTTTTGTTTACTTTCGGGGCTTTCTCGAGACTAAAAAATGCGTTTTATACAATAACCCCTTGTAAATCGGAAATAATTTTCATGCCCATCCGTTCGAAATTCCATGCCCATGCAATTAGATTTCCATGGGCATGGAACAAGTCAGGGATGACTATGCCTGCTGCCTAATATCGATGCCTGGGGCTTAAAATAGCTAAATAAATGCGCCTGTAATTAACAAAAAAAGACGGATTGATCTCTGTTCCTCGAAAAACGCCTGAAAAGAGCCTTTCGATCGAAGAAAACTAAAAAATATAAAACATTGACAAACAGAGGAATAAGTGAAAACAGGACAGCGAAAGAATCGTTGAATTTTTACGTGAAAATCGGGTAAAAAATGATTGTAAATAATTGAAGTATAGTGAATTATCTTAGGTTGGGAGAATGACTAACGAAAACGTACGTTTAGATTCGTCATAATTCAGGTACAAAAATAGGCATAAGTTTTAAACCTGCAACTATATCCTCAAAGAAATTTCTTATTTCTATGTCCTTTCTTATCAACAGAATAGCTTAACGAGTACAAAAAACCGTGTTCTTAATACGAAGTGCAAAGATCGCAAAAATAAATGACTAAAAAAAATGTACGTTTTCTCTCGTCATTTTACAACGATTAAGAAAAATCGTGTTTGAACACGAAGTGTAAGGACGATATAGAATTCAATATACTATACATTATTATTAATTAAACATTTTAGAATTATGAACAAAAGATTTTCTACTCTTTTGGCTGCCGCTTTGGTAGCTGGTAGTATGTCTGCTAATGCCGCTGTTAATCCAGATGGAGAATTGGTTCCCGCTGGTATAAAGAATGGTGGTAATGTCTTGTTGAGACAAGTTAGTGGAGGTGCTTATGAAGGTCCATTATTTATTGCAGACAATAATGGTACTCTTTCAACTCGTTTCACTTCAGGCTCTATTGCTGCAGCTACTTTTGAAGAAGTTTTAGCAGCTACTTGGAAAGTTACAATCATTCCTGCCCAATCATTGAATGGTCTTCCTACTTACAAATTTGTAAATAAGAAAACTGGTGAACCTTTGGCTATTGTATTGAATACGAATAATAATGGTATTTCTACTGATGAACCGGCATTGGATGAAGCTGGTAATCAAGAATGGAGCTGGAATACTAAGTTAGGTTTGTATGCTACTACAAGTGACTCTACTTTCTTTTTTGTAAATGATGGAAATCAGGCCCGTTTGAAAGCCGTTAAAGGTGAGGCAGCTGATGCTGTTGCAGCTTTAACAGGTGGTGTTACTGCTTTCCGTTTGGACCCGACTATTGAAGGTTTTGCTGCTAAAGACTTGACTCCTGCCGGTTTCAACTTTTTGGTAGGTTCATCAAAGAAAGTTTATTTCAAGAATGACAAGGATGTAAAGAACTCGACTGCTACTCCTGCAAATATTCTGACAGGTAATACTTGGAATGCTCGTAGTGCTTCTGCTTCTGCAGACTCTTTGACTTCAACAGACTTGTTCTTAACGAACACAAAGAAAGCAGCTTCCGGTAATCCTTATATGTTGATGACAGATACATTGTTCTACAATATCACAACTATCGATGCAGAAAAATTGAATATGTTGGTTTGTGATACATTAGGAGCAATGCCTACTTGGGCTACTGATGGTAAGTATACAGCTGGTGTTATGGCAGGCTCAAAGGTAACTCGTGGAACAGGTGCAAATGCTAAAGAAGTTGCATTGCGTCCGAGCAATCCTGCTATATTTACTGGTGAATATTTCTTTGCTGAAGACTCTATGGTATTATATGCAAAGTATAAAGCTCAAAAGCCTACAACAGATAAGGTGATTACATCTGATGAGTATGCCACGATTTGTGATGATGCAGATGGTATCGGTCAGATCGCTCTGAAAGTCCTCAACGACAACAAAATCGTTTTAGCGCCGGCTGTAACTGATATCAGTACTGAAGCAAAGGCAACAGATGCCGATTATATCCTTCCGTTGATTCAGGTTGCTGAAATCGATGCTGCTACTGACGGACGTACATCTGTAGATGATGGTTTGTATTATATCAAGAATAATAAAGGTCAATATCTGGCTTCTCCGATTCATAAAAATGGAACTGCTGCTGAATGGGTAACTGTAAATGCTGATGAACAGAATGTTGCTCATATGCCGGCATTCCAGTGGGTTGTTTTGAAAGACAGAACTTATTCTACGAATGTGAAGAAAGTTTCTGCTGTAACTGTTGCAAACCGTGAATTTGAAGGTTTGTCAAGCAGCGTTCAGTTGATGGCTAAACCGGGTGCAAAATATATGTATGTATCAGGCGGAACAGATTCATTGAGCTACGTGAAGATTGAAGATGCAGCAATCTTAGGTGATACCTTGCTGGGTTATAAGAATCTGGAAGCAAACGATATGTTGGTAAACCGTTATACATTCAACTATCTGCATGCTTATACTCAGGACAAATATCTGGCTAAGTCAGCAGCTGACTCTACGGTAAATGTATTGTCTGAAGATAAAGAAGCCTTTACGCTGAAGAAAATAGGCGATATCCAGGATTACGGATATGAAGTAACAGATCCTGTTGCTACAAGAATCCCGGGCTTGAAACAATTAAGAAGACAGGCTTATCAGATCTATCTGGAATCTGCAAGCGGTGACAAATATTTGTGGGCAGAAACTGGTACGGAAAATAAATATGCAGTAAGTCCTTATTTGCATTATGCAAACACAGGTTTCTATCTGAAAGAAAACAATGATTTGTCTGAAGATAAGTGTTACCATGCATTGATTAAGGTAATTGGAACAGAGAATGATGATAATGTATATGAATTTGACGCATTTTCTTCTAAGGGTGGTGTAACAGATGATGATTTGTCTGCAACATTGAAAGATCAGGTAATCGGCGAAGTTCGTACTTCTGCATTCTTGGTGGCTCCGTATGATGCTCCTCTGTATCGTCGTTTCAACTCTCTGGCTCTGGAAGGCAACGAAGGTGATGCAGCTGATACATTGAGATTCAAAGAAAAATATCGTGGTGAGTATCTTCAGGTTGAAGCTAATCCTAACTTCAAAGTTAAAGGCATTGACTTCTTAGGTATCTATACTCCGGACTTCACGAAGGATGGTAAATCATTCATCGTTGATACTGCATTTGTAAATCGTTTCAACGGTAATATCAAACCTCAGTATCTGATTTCAATTGACCGTGTAGACCAGGCATTTGAAGCAGGTGAAATGTGTCCTGTTTGCCAGGAAATCGTAGCAAATGGTGGTACTCGTCCTGCAAACTGTCCTCACGATAAAGCAGGTAAGGCTCCGTTCCATATGGGTAAATACTTGGTTAACTTCGAAGATTCTACTGCAAATGCTATTAATAAAGCAGACTATAAGTGGAAAGGTTATACTCGTGCAGGTTTTGTAAAAGCTGCTCACATGGGTGATAGCTTGTATATTCTGACTGGCCAGTTTGCAGATGTAACTCTTGCTACATTTGATACTGCTGCAATTCATAAAGCAATCAAGGATAACAAATATGATAAAAAATATCTTATCGACTTGATTAAGAATGAAGATGCTCATCAGAAAGTAACTTGGTCTATGCGTTATGTTGATCCGACAATTGCTGCAAATGAAGTAGAAGCTGATCGTGCATTCTTGCTTGAATCTGATGGCTATGACAAGGATATTGCTCCTATCTATGGCGCTTGGTTAAAGATGCAGAATGGCTGTCTGGTATTGTCTGATTACTCAACATCGACATTTGATAAGATTACGAAGGGTGACGACGCTCTGATCTTCAATATCGAAAAGGGTTCAAAGGATGATATCGCTACAGACAATGAAACGATCGCTACATCAGAAGTGAAAGTAATCGCTGGTAACGGAAATGTTCAGATCATCGGTGCTGCCGGCAAGACAGTTGTTGTAAGCAACATCTTAGGTCAGACAGTCGCTAACACAGTCATCTCTTCTGACAACGCAACAATCGCTGCTCCTGCCGGTGTAGTCGTAGTTGCTATCGAAGGCGAAGAAGCTGTAAAAGCAATCGTAAAATAAGAATGAAATTATAATCAAATAATTCGATCGCGCGGTTTTGTGCGGGATGCGCGTAGAGACGGACGGCCGTCCGTCTCTACATTACGGATGAATATCCGTTTATCCCATACCAATGCCAATTACCCTGCGACAGGCGAACAAGCGGTCAGATTTAATATTAATAATACTAAAGTAATGAAATTAAAAGTTCATCTGCCTTTCCCTCTGTGAAGACCGAATGCAGACACAAAACAAGCCCCGACAGTTTGAATGCTGCCGGGGCTTCGTTTCGTTATCATTCCTAAAAAATACACCTCATTCCGCTCATTTGAAATAAGTTATTAAATATTCTGATTATATTTGCAAGTTATCAACAGGAAAGACGACTTTTCAACAAAACAGGCATTGTTTTCGTTGAACGGGTTTGTGTTAGGTTTTTAATGTTTAGTTTTGCTCCCGAATAAATAGACAAAGTATGGGAAAGATTATCGCTTTAGCAAATCAGAAAGGTGGGGTAGGTAAGACTACCACTACGATTAATCTGGCTGCGTCACTGGCTGCACTCGAGAAAAAAGTGCTGGTGGTGGATGCGGATCCGCAGGCTAATGCTTCGTCGGGATTGGGGGTGGATATCCGGAATGTGGAACTATCTATCTACGAATGCCTGGTCAACGGTGACGATCCGAAAGGGGCTATTACCAATACAGAGGTGGAAGGATTGGATATTATTCCTTCCCATATCGACCTCGTGGGTGCGGAGATTGAAATGCTGAACATGGAGAACCGGGAACAGATATTGAAACAAGTGCTGGTCCCGTTGAAAGACCGGTATGATTATATCCTGATCGACTGTTCTCCCTCTTTGGGCCTGATCACGGTGAACGCCCTTACGGCTGCCGATTCGGTGATGATACCCGTTCAATGCGAATATTTTGCGCTGGAAGGTATCAGCAAACTGTTGAATACGATAAAGATTATCAAATCGAAGCTGAATCCCGCTTTGGAGATCGAAGGCTTCCTGCTGACGATGTACGATTCGCGCCTTCGTCTGGCCAACCAGATATACGAAGAGGTGAAACGTCCGTTCCGGGACCTGGTTTTCACAACCGTTATTCAGCGTAACGTCAAATTAAGCGAAGCTTCCAGCTACGGCAAACCTGTGTTGCTTTACGATGCCGAGTCGAAGGGAGCCCTTAATCATATGCAGCTTGCACAGGAGCTGATAGATAAGAACAAATAATTCATAAGAGATGGCAGTAATGAAAAGATCGGCACTTGGCCGCGGATTGGATGCTTTGATAACGATGGACGACCTGAAGACGGGCGGTTCATCGTCTATTAGTGAAATAGAGCTGAGTAAAATCCAGCCCAATCCGGATCAACCCCGTTCTGTTTTTGAGGAAGAGACACTCGAGGAGCTGGCTACTTCCATCCGTTCCTTAGGTGTCATCCAGCCGATAACGCTGAAAGAGACAGGGCCGGACAAATATATGATTATCTCCGGTGAACGCCGTTACCGGGCCTCTTTGAAAGCCGGGTTGGAGCGTATCCCCGCCTATATTAAGACCGCTGCCGACGAGAATGTCGTCGAAATGGCGCTGATCGAGAATATCCAGCGTGAAGACCTGAACTCGATCGAAATAGCCCTGGCTTACCAGAAGTTGATCGACAGCTACGGGCTGACGCAGGAGAAGCTGAGCGAACGTGTCGGAAAGAAACGGGCGACGATCGCCAATTACCTCCGCCTCCTGAAACTTCCTGCCGAGATACAGATGGGGCTGAAGGATAAAAAGATCGACATGGGACATGCCCGCGCGTTGCTTCCCGTCGAAGATCCGGAAGTGCAGCTGGCCCTTTACGAGCAGATACTGGCGGAAGGATTGTCGGTGCGCAACGTCGAAGAGATCGTACGTGGCGGTGTAGACGCGGCAGCCCTTGAACAGGCAAAGAAAGAAAAGTCTGCCGAGCGGAAACCGAGATTGCCGGAGGAGTTCAACTTGTTGAAGGATCATCTGTCCAGTTTCTTCAATACGAAAGTACAATTGGTGTGTAACGATAAAGGAAAAGGTAAAATCACGATCCCCTTTGCATCGGAAGATGAACTGGAACGGCTGATCGGCCTGTTGGATAAGTTGAAATGAGAAACGGAAGAGTGATTCGGATGAGCCAAAAGATAAACAAAGTAATACTTATATTAGCCCTATTGTGTAGCTGTGTGTGGATCGGCTATGCACAAACGGAGATTACGGCAAAGCCGGATACGGTGATACCCCGCGATTCGGTTGTTACGGCTGTGGTTCCGACTCCGGGGGGAACGGCGGCCTCCGATTCGACAGTAAAAGCTGTGCTTTCGGCTGCCGACTCGTTACCCCAGCCCAAAGTGAAATTGAACGAGTTCAAGCCGGACCCAAACAAAGCCTTGCTTTATGCGTTGGTGCCGGGTTTGGGACAGATTTATAATAAGAAGTACTGGAAACTCCCGTTGGTGTATGGTGCCTTTATGGGATGTATGTATGCCATCACGTGGAATAACAAGAACTATAAAGACTATTCCGGTGCATATTTCGATATAATGGAGGACTACAGTAAGGTCCTGCAGGGACAGCAACCGGGGCATGAACCGTATGAGGGGCCCTGGAGTGATAGCTGGACGATCTTTGTGCCTGTCGGACAGGAGAGTTCGTATGTCTCGAACACCCAGTTCCAGGAGAACCTGAAGCGTCGGAAAGACTATTTCCGCCGTTACAGGGATTTGAGTATTATTATTACGGTGGGCGTGTACGCGATCAGTATAATCGATGCGTATGTGGACGCCCAGCTGTTTGACTTTGACATTTCTCCGGACCTGAGTATGCATTGGTCGCCGGAGGTTACGCCGAAGACCCGCTATACGCAGGCTTCGTACGGATTGAATTGCAGTTTTAAGTTCTAACATCATGAATAAAAACCTACTTATCCTATTCTGCCTGTTTTGCCTGATACAGCTATCCCGTGCACAGGATGCCATATTTGGCGAACCGCAGCATTCGACATTATCGACAGACTCGCTGTCTGACGTAGTGGGCCTGATACCTGAAAGCCTGGATGCCAATGTAGACAGTCTGTTGCATTCCTGGCACGTGCAATATTTTTCGAAAGTGGACGAATATTGCCATGATGACGAGGAGAATGTTTATTTCCCCGACTCCATTTATATCGAACGCCTGGAACGTCTGCCAAGCGTGATCCGTCTGCCCTACAATGAGGTGGTACGGGATTGTATCGATCTGTATGCCGCCCGTAAGCGTGACCTGGTGCGTTATATGTTGGGAATGGCTGACTTCTATTTTCCGATAATCGAGCGGGTGTTGGATAAGCACAATCTGCCTTTGGAACTGAAATACCTGGCTGTAGTCGAAAGTGCCCTGAATCCTGTTGCCCTTTCCCGTGTGGGAGCTTGCGGGTTGTGGCAGTTCATGCTTCCGACCGGAAAGATATACGGCTTAGAGATAAACAGCCTGCTGGACGAGCGCCGCGACCCGGAAAAGGCAACCGAGGCTGCCTGCAAATACTTTGAAGATATGTATGCCATCTATGGCGACTGGAACCTGGTGCTGGCTTCCTATAACTGTGGCCCGGGTAACGTGAACAAGGCGATCCGCCGTTCCGGCGGCAAGACCGACTTCTGGGAGATCTTCCGCTATCTGCCCCGTGAGACGCGTTCGTATGTGCCGCTGTTCATTGCGGCCAACTACATCATGAATTATTATTGCGATCATAATATCTGTCCGTTGCAGACCAGCCTGCCGTTAGCGACCGATACGGTGATGGTGAGCAGTATGCTTCATCTGCAACAGGTCTCCGATGTGCTGGGTGTAGACATCGAGCAGCTTCGCGCCCTCAATCCGCAATATAAGCGGGATATTATCCCCGGAAATACGAAACCGTCCGTGTTGAAGCTTCCTGCTAACCAGACATATGCGTTTGTCGACAAGGAAGATACCGTTTATACGCACCGGATCGAAGAACTTCTGGCGAACTGTGTGCCAGTCAATGCCGACGACGGATCGAAGAATCTGAGGCTCGAGAAGATCACGCACGTGGTTGCTTCCGGAGAAAACATCTATACCATCGCAAACCGCTACGGTGTGACCCCGAAAGATATCCGTAAATGGAACGGACTGAAGTCGAACCGCGTCGGTAGAGGGGCCCGCCTGCGCTTGCATGTCGATAACGGAGGAGTGACTTTTGCTTCTGCCAAGACACAGAAGGCGGAGAAAACAGAACCTGCCAAGGCTGTGCAGAAAGCGACTCCTGTCGCTACAAAGAGCAACCTGACCGCTCGCGCTACCGGTGGCAAGAGCCATACGTACACCGTACAGTCCGGAGACTCCCTGTATTCTATAGCCAAGAAATATCCGGGCGTTTCTACGGACGACTTGCAAAAGGTTAACGGGCTGACCAGCACTGATATCCGTCCCGGACAAGTCCTGAAAATACCTGTCGTCTAACTTTTTCTGTCGCTTTCGGGAATATATAAGCAAATATTTATATATATTTGCCTAATACACGTTTTAAATACGGAAGGGCATTCAATATGAGCGACATAAATAATACAAAAGACACAACGGAAATGCTGCCTGCGCAGGAGGTTAAACCTGTCCTCTCGCCGGACGAGCAGATGATACAGGACGGCTTTGACGAGCTGTTGCAGGATTATCTAAAATCAAACCATCGACGCAAGGTGGAACGTATTACCAAGGCGTTCAACTTTGCCAATCAGGCGCATGCAGGCGTGAAACGCCGTTCGGGTGAGCCTTATATCATGCACCCGATAGCGGTGGCGCGTGTCGTTTGCCGCGAGATGGGATTGGGGTCGACATCCATCTGTTCGGCTTTGTTGCACGATGTTGTGGAAGATACCGAATATACGGTTGAGGATATTAAGGACATGTTCGGCGAGAAGATCGCCCAGATCGTGGACGGTCTGACGAAGATATCCGGCGGTATCTTCGGCGAACAGGCTTCGGCACAGGCGGAGAACTTCCGGAAGTTGCTGTTGACTATGAGCGACGATATCCGGGTGATCTTGATCAAGATAGCCGACCGCCTCCATAATATGCGTACGTTGGGCTCCATGTTGCCCGCAAAGCAGTTTAAGATAGCGGGTGAAACACTTTACCTTTATGCTCCCTTAGCGCACCGCCTGGGGCTCTTTACCATTAAGACGGAACTGGAAGACCTGAGCTTCAAATACGAACATCCGCAGGAATACGCCTTTATCAACTTGAAACTGAAATCGACCGAGGCTGCCCGTAACACCTTGTTCGAGCATTTCGCCGTGCCGGTGGACAAGAAGTTGAAGGAAATGGGGTTAGACTATGAGATGCGCGCCCGTGTTAAGTCCGCCTATTCCATCTGGAACAAGATGGACAGTAAAGGCGTCAGCTTTGAGGATATCTACGATATATACGCTGTCCGCATTATCTTCGACCCGCTGCCGGGAGTGGATGAGAAAAACCAGTGCTGGGACATCTACTCGGCTATTACCGATATTTACCGTATCCGTCCCGACCGCATCCGCGACTGGGTGAGCCGTCCGAAAGCAAACGGTTATCAGGCGTTGCACCTGACCGTGATGGGACCCGACGGACAGTGGGTGGAAATACAGATCCGCAGTCGCCGTATGGACGAGATTGCCGAGAAAGGTTTTGCCGCCCATTGGAAATATAAAGAGCATAATGTGGAAGAAGATACGGAGCTCGATAAATGGTTGCAGACCATTACCGAGATTCTGGAAAGCCCGGACCCGAATGCGCTCGACTTCTTAGACACGATCAAACTGAATCTTTTCACCTCTGAAATATTTGTCTTTACCCCGAAAGGAGATATCAAGACGTTGCCGCAGGGAGCAACGGCACTCGACTTTGCCTATGCCCTCCACTCGGATATCGGTAATAAATGTATCGGGGCGAAGGTGAACCACCGGCTGGTTCCGTTAAGCCATCAGTTGGCAAGCGGCGACCAGGTGGAGGTCCTGACTTCCCGTTCGCAGACCCCGCAGCCGGAATGGTTGAACTTCGTGACGACAGCCAGGGCGCGTGCCCGCATCGACGGTATCCTGAAGAAGGGCCGTAAGGAAGCGGCTAAAGAGGGAGAGGTCAAAGTGATCGAAGCCCTTAAACGCAGCGCGCTGGAAGTTAATACGTCCAATCTGGATAAGCTTTGTATGTATTACGGTTTCTCCAAGCGTGAAGAGTTCTTCTATTCCGTGGAGAAAGGGGAGGTTATATTGCCGGAGAACCTCGGCAAGCTGTTGAAGGAGAAAACGGACAATGTCTTGTTCAAGTATGTGAAGCAGGCGCTCCGTGTCGCCACAAAAGCGACTACCGGCAAGAAGGAGGAAGACGAAAAAGAGCAACCGAAGGAAAAGCCGAAATATGATAAGAAGAAACCTTATATCCTGAAAGAGGAGGCTTTCGAACGTAATTACGTGATTGCCGACTGTTGTAAGCCGATTCCGGGAGATGAGTCCTTAGGCTTTATCAACGACGACGGCAATGTAGTGGTCCACAAACGTTCCTGCCCGATCGCCATGCGCCTGAAAAGTAGCTTTGGCGAACGCATCCTGAACACGGAATGGAGCAGCCATCATTCTTCGTTTGAGGCGACGCTCGAGATCAAGGGCATCGATTCGATGGGAGTGCTCAATACGATCACCCGTACGATCTCCGATGATTTCAATGTCAACATCATCCGTTTATTGATAGAGGCCAAAGACGGTGTGTTCGAAGGGAAGGTGAAGATGAAGGTGCACGATGTGGAGGATATCCAGCGGATGTGCGTCACCCTCTCGAAGATCAAGAACATCAAGTCCGTTGCCCGTGTAGCGGATTGAGCTATCAGGCAATGGAGATCAGATAAGCCGTATAGCCGATGTAGCAGGCAATCATCACAATCCCTTCGATCCGTGTAATCGTCCGTTTCTTGAAGAACCATCCGAAGATGTAAAGCAGTACGCACGAACCGATCAATACGCCGAGGTCCAGATTGGTAATGCCCTGTATATTGAGCGGGCTGATAGTCGCGCTGCATCCTAAGACGAAGAATATATTGAAAAGGTTGGAACCGATTACGTTTCCGATAGCCATTTCCGGATTCTTCTTTAGGGCGGCAACAACCGAGGTTGCTAATTCCGGCAGTGAAGTCCCTCCGGCAACCAGTGTCAGGCCGATAATAGATTCGCTGATACCTAAGCTGCGGGCGATTTCCGAGGCTCCGCTGACAAAGAACTGTCCGCCGTAGACCAATCCTGCTAAACCGCCGGCAATGAACAGGACGGACTTCCAGACAGGCATATCCTTGATTTCCGACTCGCCTTCGCTACTGCCGTTGTGGGCGATGGCGAACGTATATCCTAAGAAGATAAGGAAAAAGCACAGCAGGAGCATACCGTCGCTGCTGCTGATCGTATTGGCCGCCGCTTTGTTGATCAGCACGTCGTTTGCACAGATGAATAAAACGACGGAGGCCAGTATGCAAAGCGGGATTTCCTTGCTTAACGTACCTTTGGTTACACTGATCGGGACGATAGCGGCTGTACAACCTACAATCATCAGCGTGTTGAAGATATTACTTCCGACAACATTCCCGATCGCCATGTCCGCGCTACCTTTCAGCGCCGAAACGACACTGACAGTCAACTCCGGGGCGGATGTCCCGAAAGCTACGATTGTCAACCCGATCACCAAGCTGGAGATATGAAAGCGTTTGGCAACCGAGGCAGCCCCGTCGGTCAGTGCGTTTGCACCGACCAAAATAAGGAGCAATCCTCCGATCAAAAGGACGATATTCATCAGAATGGCAGGTCGTCGATCGGGTTGGCCGGACCAAAATCGGGAGCGGCTGATACGGCAGGAGCGGAGGCCGGTACGACGTTTTCCGGAGTCATGGCACCCGGTGCTGATTGAGGTGCGGCGGCCATCGGGCGTTCAACTTTCCAGGCACTGATGTTTGTAAACCAACGTCCCTGATATTCGCGGCTGTCTATGTCGAAAGAAACTGTAAGTTCTTCTCCGGGCTGTATGGCTGCCTGCTCGATGCGGTCTGCACCGAAGATCTGGAAGCATACTTTCTTGGGGTATTGGTCATGTGTTTCCAGGACATACTCCTGCTTTTTCCACTCGTTTCCACTTTTACTGATACCGCCTTGGACAGGCAGTACGGCGATGATTCTTCCCGTAATTTCCATGTTTATTGTTTTATTAAATTGCTGCGAAGGTACGATTTTCCGGCATAACAAGCTAATTCTTTGAGTCTGTTTTTACCTGCAGGAGGCTATTTGGGAGTGTCGAGAACCTCGAACGCATCCTTCATGGCAAGCAGCTCTTCCTTAATTTGTTTCAACCTGTTCACGATCTCTTCGTGACGGATGGTTGTGTCCGGGTTTTCTTTCAGCTTTTGTCGCGCTCCCGCCAGTGTCATGCCGCGTTCTTTCACCAGGTGATAGACCAGGCGTATGGCGTCGATATCTTCCTGGCGGTAGGAACGCGTTCCCTTGCCTGTCTTGCGCGGGCTGATCTGGTCGAATTCCTTTTCCCAGAAACGCAATGTCGACTCGTTGACGTCGAACATCTGCGCCACCTCGCTGATGGAGAAATAGAGCTTTAGATTTTTATCTTTATTTAATGCCATCCTATTAAACAATGTTTAATCCATAACCTGGCCGTGATTTTCGGCAATCTGTATCATGCGGTCGTATTCTTCCGGGGTGAGGTCCATGTAGTAGTACTTGGACGGGTTGTCGTGCTTGCCGCGGACGATCACCTCGTAGTGGAGGTGCGGGCCGGTCGACTTACCGGTGTTTCCTACTTCACCGATCACTTCTCCGCGTTTCACCTTCTGCCCGACACGCGCACGGAACTTGCTCATGTGTCCGTAGAGTGTCTGGAAGCCGTGTCCGTGGTTGATCATCAGACAGTTCCCGTATCCCTGTTTCCAGGCGGCGAAGGTGACGACGCCGTCGCCGGTGGCATATATTTCCGTTCCCACTTTGGCGGAAAAGTCCATGCCGGAGTGGAAACGGGGCGTGCGGTAGATCGGGTCGATGCGGACACCGTAACCGGATGCCGTACGTTTCAGGTCTTTATTCGAGATCGGCTGGATAGCCGGAATACATTTGCTTCGTTCCTCCTGATTCTTGCCGAGTGTGATCAGCTCTTCCAGTGAATTGGACTGTACATAAAGCTGTTTGCTCAACATATCCATCTTTTTGGTGGTCGCAACGACCAGGTCCGGATTGGACAGGCTCATCAACTGCTCGTAACGGTTCGAACCTCCGAAGCCGGATTTGCGGACGGATTCGGGAATGGATTCTGCCTGGAAAATGGCACGGTACAGGTTTTCGTCGCGCTGTTGTATATCGTCCAGCACTTCCAAAGCATTGGTCAGGCGTAGCGAAAGCACCTCATACTGTGTCTGTAACAGCTTGTTTTCCTTCTTCAGAAGCGATTCGACGGGCGAGTCGAACGTGCGTGACAGGATATAAAAAATACCTACGCCGATCGCAATACCGATACTCAAATGTCGGAGTACACCGAAAAAACGGTCTTTGGCGGAGGGGTAAACACGTTCGTAACTGAGCGTGTTGGGGTTATATAAGTAATATGTTTTTCTGCTTTTAAATAGTTTCATCAAATATTTTCTTGCTTGGATACGTGCAAAAATAATAATTTGCTGTACTTTTGCAAATTGTTTTTCAGAATATTAACGAGACTATATAGAATAGATTATGTTGACAGCAAAAGAAATCCGTGAATCATTTAAAGACTTCTTCGCTTCCAAGCAGCACCAGATTGTGCCTTCTGCTCCGATGGTAGTGAAGGGTGATCCTACATTGATGTTTACCAATGCAGGTATGAACCAGTTCAAAGATATAATCCTGGGGAACGTACCCCGTAAATATCCACGTGTCGCGGATTCACAAAAGTGTCTTCGCGTAAGCGGCAAGCATAACGACCTGGAAGAGGTGGGACACGATACGTATCACCACACCATGTTCGAGATGTTGGGTAACTGGTCGTTCGGCGATTACTTCAAGCAGGAAGCGATCAACTGGGCATGGGAATACCTGGTAGATGTGTTGAAGTTGAACCCCGACCGCCTGTATGCAACCGTATTCGAAGGAAGCCCTGCCGAAGGTCTTTCGCGCGATGACGAAGCAGCCGGATATTGGGAACAATACCTGCCGGCAGACCATATCATCAATGGTAACAAACACGATAACTTCTGGGAAATGGGCGATACGGGTCCTTGCGGTCCCTGCTCAGAAATCCATATCGACCTCCGTACGGACGAAGAACGTGCCGCTGTCCCCGGTCAGGAGATGGTGAACAAAGATCATCCGCAGGTGATCGAAATCTGGAACCTTGTGTTCATGCAATATAACCGCAAGGCCGACGGCTCCCTGGAACCGCTGCCTGCCCGCGTAATCGATACCGGTATGGGATTCGAACGTCTGTGTATGGCTTTGCAGGGAAAAACGTCCAACTACGATACGGATGTTTTCCAGCCGATCATCAAAGTGATTGCCGGTATGGCCGGTACGACTTACGGCAAGGATAAACAACAGGATGTGGCTATGCGTGTGATCGCCGACCATATCCGTACGATCGCTTTCGCGATTACCGACGGCCAGTTGCCTTCCAATGCCAAAGCCGGTTATGTGATCCGCCGTATTCTGCGCCGCGCCGTTCGTTACGGCTATACATTCCTGGATCGCAAAGAATCCTTTATGTATAAGCTGCTGCCGGTGCTGATCGAAACGATGGGCGATGCCTATCCCGAACTGATCGCACAGAAGTCGCTGATTGAAAAGGTGATCAAGGAAGAAGAAGAATCTTTCCTCCGTACGCTGGAAACAGGTATCCGTCTGCTGGATAAGAAGATGGAAGAAGCGAAGGCTGCCGGTAAGACTGTGATCAGCGGTGTGGACGCCTTTACTTTATATGACACATACGGATTCCCGTTGGATTTGACTGAACTGATCCTGCGCGAAAACGGTATGGAAGCCAATATCGACGAGTTTAACGTCGAAATGCAGAAGCAGAAAGAGCGTGCCCGCAATGCTGCCGCGATCGAAACAGGCGACTGGGTGGTGCTGAAAGAAGGCGAATGCAAGTTTGTGGGCTACGACCTGTTCGAATGCGACGCTGAAATCATGCGTTATCGCCAGATCAAACAGAAGAATAAGGTATTATATCAGATCGTGCTGGACCAGACTCCTTTCTATGCGGAAATGGGTGGACAGGTCGGCGATACCGGTTGGCTGATTGCCGACGGCGAAACGGTCGACGTGATTGACACGAAGCGTGAGAACAATCTGCCGGTTCATCTGGTGGCTAAATTGCCGAAAGATGTAACCGCTACTTTCACGGCTAAGATCAACGAAAAGAAACGTATCCAGTGCGAATGCAACCACTCTGCCACTCACCTGTTGCACGAGGCTTTGCGCGAAGTGCTGGGGACACATGTCGAACAGAAAGGTTCTTACGTTTCTCCCGAGTCGTTGCGTTTCGACTTCTCCCACTTCCAGAAAGTGACGGACGAAGAGATCCGTCAGGTAGAACAGTTAGTGAGCGAAAAGATCCGTGCCGACTTCCCGCTGGAAGAACATCGCAATATGCCGATCGCTGAGGCGAAAAAGTTAGGTGCGATGGCGTTGTTCGGAGAAAAGTATGGTGACGAGGTCCGTGTGGTTAAGTACGGCAGTTCTATCGAATTGTGCGGTGGTACGCATATTCCGGCAACCGGTATGATCGGTTCCCTACGTGTGATCGCCGAAAGCTCTATCGCTGCCGGTGTTCGCCGTATCGAGGCTGTTACGGCCGAAGGAGCTGAGAACTATACTTTCATGTTGCAGGATTCCCTCCGTGAACTGCGCGCCATGTTCAACAATGTTCCGAACCTGGCACAGACCATCCGGAAATCCATTGAAGAAAATGCCGAACTGAAAAAACAGGTAAGCGATTACGTGAAAGAGAAAGTTCAGCAGTTGAAGAAGGAATTGATTGCAAAAGCGGTTGAACGTCACGGTGTGAAACTGATCGTCTTCCGTGGTGAAGCCAGTGTGGAAGCAATCAAAGACCTGGCTTTCCAGATTAAGGGAGAAAGCAATACGGATGAAAAAGTATTCTTCGTAGCCGGAATCAAAGACGCTGACAAATGCGCATTGACGGTTATGCTGAGTGATCCGTTGGTAGCGGAAGGCTTGAATGCCGGTAAACTGGTGAAAGACGCAGCCAAACTGATCCAAGGCGGCGGCGGTGGACAGCCTCACTTTGCAACAGCCGGCGGAAAGAATCCGGACGGCCTGGCACAGGCTATCGAGCATATCCTCGAAGCAGCCGGTTTGAAATAAAGAACTGAATAAATAGTTGTTTCCCCTGCATGGAATTTTTGTTTCATGCAGGGGAAACTTTTGTTCCATGCCCATGAAACTTTTGTTTCCTGCCGATGAAACTTTTGTTCCCTGCTCATGGGATTTTCTTTTTCCCCGTTTTGATAATCGGATAACAAATAATACCTTTGCCGGAACGATATTAACTAATAAGGACATTATGGCCGCTCAAAAAGTAGTAATCAGCAAAGACCTCAAAGCCGACTTGCAGGCGTTCTTTGCTTCCCTGAGTTATGATAAGCTCTTTATCCTGACCGATACGAATACACAAGATAAATGTTTCCCGCTGGTAAAAGATATCCCTGCCTTTCAGAATGCCCCTGTCATTACCGTGCAGGCAGGCGATACGCATAAGGACATCGAACAGGTCGCTTCTATCTGGTCGCGCCTTTCCAATGAAGGCGCTTCCCGCAATTCCCTGTTGGTCAACTTAGGAGGCGGCATGATTACCGATATGGGAGGTTTTGCCGGCGCAACCTTTAAACGGGGTTTGCGTACCGTCAATATCCCGACAACCCTGATGGCTTCTGTCGATGCCGCGGTGGGAGGGAAGACCGGAGTCAACTTCAACGGCTTGAAGAATGAAGTCGGTTCGTTCTATCCTCCCGAATGCGTTTTTATCGATTGTGAGTTCCTGCGTACGTTGGACCGTGATAACCTGTTGTCCGGCTATGCAGAGATGATCAAGCATGCGCTTATCAGTTCGATGGATATTTATGCGTCCGTGATGTTGTTCGATCTTGATGCGAAGATCGATTATGCTTTCCTGAATAAGATGGTGGCCCAGTCTGTCGCCGTGAAAGAACGCATTGTCGAGGAAGACCCGAAAGAACATGGTATCCGTAAGGCGCTTAACTTCGGCCATACGATCGGTCATGCCTACGAAAGCCTGTCGTTCCGGAAGAACCGCCCTCTGCTGCACGGACATGCTGTCGCTGCTGGCATTGTGAGCGAATTATACCTCTCTTATAAGGTTTGCGGGTTCCCGATGGACAAACTGAGCCAGGTTGTCTATTACCTGAAGGAATATTATCCGGCTTTCGTCTTCGATTGCAATGATTATGACACCTTGTACGAGCTGATGACGCACGATAAGAAAAACGAGGCGGGAATTATCAATTTCACCTTGCTTTCCCAAATCGGTGACGTTCAGATTAATCAGCAGGTAAGCAAGGAAAAAATCCTCGAGTCACTGGATTTTTACCGTGAAAGCTTTGGCGGATAACGAAAAATATTTACCTTTGCAGCCGTAAAACAAAGCGGGGTGTAGCTCAGCCCGGTTAGAGTACGCGTCTGGGGGGCGTGTGGTCGGAAGTTCGAATCTTCTCACCCCGACAATAGCTGAGTAAAGAAAAAAAGAGGCTTACAAGAAATTGTAGGCCTCTTTTTTCATGTTGTTATTTGTCGTTCATTTGCTCCAACAGAAGGGGAGCACACTTAAAATGAATGATTGTCCTGGGAGACAGTTGTACGGTTGTTCCGTTTCTGGGATTCCGCGCCGGGCGGCTGGTTTGTAAGCGTGGCTTGAATGAGCCAAAACCGTGCAGGCAGATTCTTTGCCCTTCTTTGGCTTCCTGAATAATCAGTCTTTGCATTTCATCGATTGTTCGTCTTACGTCCTTCTTGTCTAAACCTGTCTTCTCTGACAGTGCGTTGATTAGCTGATTTCTGTTCATGACCTTTGTTATTAATTCTGTGTTCTGTAAAATGAAGGCGACACGCCTGTATGTTTCCTGAAAAAGCGTCCTAACGATGTCTGATTGGAGAAATGGGTCCGTATGGCAATCTCCTGAATGTTCAACGATGAATTCTTTAACAGGAATTTGATCTCTTGTATGATATATTCGGTGATCCAGTCTTTGGCTGATTTGCCGCTGACTTCTTTGACAACCATTGTCAGGTATTTTGGAGTGATATATAGTTTGTTTGCATAAAACGTCACACTCCTGTTATCTTTGTAATATTTCATGATGAGTTGGAAGAAGCCGTTTGCCAACTCTTTTTTGTGGCTGTTGAGCTTGAATTGTGCGTTCTGTGAATTTATTTTGTACGCATTATAAATATCCAGATAGAGTATCCGCATGAGATGGATGATCGAATCTTTGCGATATAGGTTTTCCGGTCCCTTCGCTTTGGAATATACCAATTGAAAGAAATTAATGTATCTGGATATCTCCAACTCCGATAAGTTGTAATAGTAGTGACTCCTCATGTAGAAAAAGAAAAGAGGTGAAAAGCGGCAGAGACCGCTAAGCACATCGTTGTAAAGATTTATGGATAACGAAAAGTAGCTGACCGTAAAATCTTTACTACTTTCCGACAGAGAAACTAACTGCCCCGGGAAAATAACAACCAATTCTCCCTTCATAAACAAATGGTCATACTCATGGATGTCCACTTTAGCACTTCCTTTCGTGCAAAAAGCAACGATTGCTCTGCGGGAATAAGAAGGATATAAAGGGATTGGGAATTCCGTCGAGTTCTCGAATATCTCAAAATCATTTTCTAAAGAATGAGAAGCCGCGTTTTTATCTGATGTCCTTTTATATTTGCTGCCTGACATGTCTATTTTCGTTTCGTACGTAAAAGTATAATTTCGTCCCTAATGAAATTCGGTTAGTGCCTGTTTGGTATAACTTTCCAGAAATCTGGTACTGATTGACGGCACTTTTTATCTATATGATTTTACCCATGCACTTAACAGGGAAGATAATGTTTTGTTTAATTGGAGTTTGTAAAGAATTTTAATGCAAATAGGTCCGTATATGGAGCGGTTTTCTGAAGAAAAGAACGGGAGGCTGCTTAATTTAAGATATGCACCGAAAAAAGAAAAACCGGAACAGTCCTAACGATTGTTAGAACCATTCCGGTTTTTTTGTAATTATAGAGTTCTTAAATTCTTACCAGGTAATCTGCGGCAAGAATTTGGAAATCGTCTTTTTCAACTCGACAATATTAATAGGCTTGGTGATGAACCCGTTACTACCTGCGGCACGGGCCGCTTCCATATCGTTTTCGAAAGCATAGGCGGACTGCATGATAATAGGTATCTGTGTGTCTTGCTTCCGGATCTCCTTTAAGGCATCGATACCATTCATTTCCGGCATCTTTATGTCTAATAAGATCAAGTCTGCCCCCTGTTCGGCGTAGACTTTTAAAAGCTCACGTCCTGTTCTTGCTTGCAGAACATTACAGTGTCTCTTTAATATGGTTTTTAATAATAGGAAGTTGCTTTCCTCATCTTCTGCAATCAGAATAGTTACATTCTTGTTTTCTTCGTTTGTGCCCATAGCTTTTATATTATCTGTGAACAAATTTCAGCATTAATTTTTACATAACCAAATAGAATAGAACTTATTCTCTATTTTATGGCTTGATTCTCTTGTCTAATTGGAAAAAAGCCTTTAATGGAATTGTCATCTGTTTTTCATAATTCTTTAAAAATAAAAAGAGGGAAAGGATGAAAGATCAAAGGATGTTTGTATATTTAGTGCATTAAATGGAACGGGGCGGTAAAACTTACCGCCTTTGGGAATGGTTATTAATAAAAAACAAGTATAACTTTTAAATCAAACATCATGGGAAAGAGTCAATTAATTCACAACAATGAGTTTCACCTGATCAATAAGGCAGAAATTCGCAAAGCAACAGGAAAATTGGTAGAAGCATTGAATTTAGCTGCCGGTTCTACGGACGGATTCGATATTTACAAAGTTGTAGACGCCTATTTCACCGATCTGGACAAACGCCATGAGATAAACGCATTGCTGGGTCTCGGTGAAAGCTGCAAGTATTATGGTGAACAGGAACAGATAGAGGAAGCGATAAAGGAGGTAGACTAAGGCGCTTTCTCTATTCTTTTTTTCAGGCAATAAAAAAGGAGATATCCACGAATGGAAATCTCCTTTTTCTTTTTATCAAGATTGACAGATATTATTTACCAGCCAGTTTTTCTTTCAGAGCAGCGAGTTCTTCAATGTCACCCAGTGTAGTCTTTTCAACCGGACCAGTTACCATTGCAGATTCTTCTTCCTTCTTGCCACCGCGTTTAGCAGACGGTTTCTTTTCACCTGCATCTTTCTTAGCGCCCTTCTGTTCGTCTTCGAAGATACGGCTGTGAGAAAGGATGATTCTCTTAGCTTCCTTGTTGAATTCGATTACCTTGAACTGCAGTTTTTCGTCTACAGCAGCCTGAGAACCGTCTTCTTTTACCAGATGTTTCGGAGTTGCGAAACCTTCAACGCCGTAAGGCAGAGAGATTACAGCACCCTTATCCAGTACTTCGATGATTGTTCCTTCGTGGATAGAACCTACAGTGAAGATTGTTTCGAATACATCCCAAGGATTTTCTTCCAGCTGTTTGTGGCCTAAGCTCAAACGGCGGTTTTCCTTGTCGATTTCCAGTACCTGAACTTCGATTTCAGCGCCGATCTGAGTGAATTCTGACGGGTGTTTGATTTTCTTTGTCCAAGACAGGTCGGAGATGTGGATCAAGCCGTCAACACCTTCTTCGATTTCAACGAATACACCGAAGTTAGTGAAGTTACGTACTTTAGCCATGTGGCGAGAACCTACCGGGAAGCGAGATTCGATATCTTCCCAAGGATCAGCTTTCAGCTGTTTGATACCTAAAGACATCTTACGTTCGTCGCGGTCCAGTGTCAGGATAACAGCTTCGATTTCGTCACCAACTTTCATGAAGTCCTGAGCAGAACGCAAGTGCTGAGTCCAAGACATTTCAGATACGTGGATCAGACCTTCTACGCCCGGAGCGATTTCGATGAATGCACCGTAGTCAGCCATAACGACAACTTTACCTTTTACTTTGTCACCAACCTTCAGGTTTGTATCCAAAGCATCCCAAGGATGCGGAGTCAGCTGCTTCAAGCCGAGAGCGATACGTTTCTTTTCGTCATCGAAGTCAAGGATAACCACGTTGATCTTCTGATCCAGCTGAACGATTTCTTCCGGATGAGAAACACGGCCCCAAGACAAGTCTGTGATGTGAATCAAACCGTCTACGCCACCCAGGTCGATGAATACGCCGTAAGAAGTGATATTCTTAACCGTACCTTCCAGTACCTGGCCTTTTTCAAGTTTGGAGATGATGTCTTTCTTCTGCTGTTCGAGTTCAGCTTCGATAAGAGCTTTATGAGATACAACAACGTTTTTGAATTCCTGGTTGATCTTCACGATCTTGAATTCCATTGTCTTACCTACAAATACATCGTAGTCGCGGATCGGTTTGACATCGATCTGAGAACCCGGCAAGAATGCTTCGATACCGAATACGTCAACGATCATACCGCCCTTCGTACGACATTTAATGTAACCTTTGATGATTTCGTCTTTTTCAAGAGCTTCGTTAACACGATCCCAAGAGCGTGTAGCGCGTGCTTTCTTGTGAGACAGGATCAACTGTCCTTTTTTGTCTTCCTGGTTTTCGATGTAAACTTCTACTTCGTCACCAATTTTCAGATCCGGATTGTAACGGAACTCAGCCATAGATACAACGCCATCTGATTTGAAACCGATATTCACTACAACTTCACGTTTGTTCATTGCAGTTACAGTTCCCATAACGACTTCTTTGTCCTTTACAGTGTTCAAAGTTTCGTCATACGTTTTTACAAGATCGTCCTTGCTTACCTGACCGTAAGATTCGCCCTCTTCAAGAGCATCCCAGTTGAAATCTTCAATGGGTTGAATGTTCTTTAAATTTTCCATTCTCTAATTGTTAATACTTAAGTTTGTTTTAATTAGTAAGTTAGACATTATGTTGTCATCTCTCAAAAATCGGGGCAAAGGTAATGCTTTTTTCTGATTTACAAGTCTTTTTATATGGAAAAAACGCTCTTTACTCTTCTTTGTGCGACACCTGTTTCTTTTTGAATATCTGTCTGAATTTGTAGTCGGCTCCGAGTAGGATGAAGGTCAGTATCCCGATATAAACATAGAAGGGAAGCGAACTCAGGCGGGGCAACGATACGGATATCTTGGGCATATCCATATAGAAGAATGCTCCGACAGCCAGGCCGACCATCAACAGAGAGGCGGAGATAACGGCGATCCATCCCCAGCGCTCGTTCCGTTTGTGTATCCGTTCCGCTTCGGCCAGGATTTGTTGCATCACGTTGGCGCGGAACGATCCGGGAAGCTCTTCTTCGGGCATCCGGCTAAACAAATCTTTCAGTATGTCATTCTTTTCTGTCATTTATCGTTCCTCCATTCCTTTTAATACAACAAACAGTTTCTTTCGTATGCGGTGTAGTTTCACTTTAACATTAGACGGTGTCAGTCCGGTGATGGTTGCCACCTCTTCGACCGTTTTTTCTTTCATATAGAAGAGTAGGATGAGGGCCCGCTCGTCGGGTGGCAATTGGGCCAGTGCGGCATCGAGCATTTGCATCTGGCTGGAACTGTCCGTCCTGCCCAGCGCCTCGGATACCTCTTCTTCCGATACATTATTAATAATAGTGTCTTCGATCGCCAGAAATTCATGCTTCTTTTTCCGTGTCTCCGAGATAGCCGTGTTGTAGGCGATCCGGTAAATCCAAGTGGAGAAGCTGCATTCTCCTTTAAAGGACGAAAGATGTTTGAATACCTTCATAAACACATCCTGTGCCAGCTCTTCCGCATCTTCCCGGCTGCGGACAACCTTCAGGATTAACGAATGAACAGGACGGCTGTATTTATCCAGAAGGCAGGCAAAGCATGCCGTATCTCCCGCTTGTATCCTTTTTATATAATATGTGTCGGTGTACAACTCCATCGTATTATAATGGACGCAAGCCGGGCGAACAGGTTACAACTTGCATCAACAAAAATAAAAAATAATTTTTCTTTCCCCTCATTTGTAACCTTTCGGAAAGAGGTGCGTCAAAAGTAACAAAGAAATTAATTAATCATTTAAAAAAGTACAGTTATGATGGATTTTCTTACAGCTCCGCTGATTGTCGGAATCGTTTTTGCAGCTATTTACGGATTGTTTGAACTGTTTGTTCGCCGTAATGAACGTTTGGCTATTATCGAAAAGATAGGTGATAAACTGGATGCTTCCGCTTTTGAAGGAAAGTTAGGATTTCCGAGTTACCTGGGAAACCGCCTCTCTTTTAGTTCTTTGAAGGCAGGTTGTCTGCTGACGGGTATCGGTTTGGGATTGCTGGTCGGTTTTATTATCTCCACATCCTTCGGTGCGAGCGGTTTCGGCTTTATGAACAATGGCTGGCGTGATTGGTATCACAGTGATGTTTCGGGCACAATCTATGGCGCTTCCGTCCTGTTGTTTGGCGGTATCGGTTTGCTGGTCTCCTTTATCATCGAGATGAAGATGGGAAAGAGAGACGACAAATAAAGATTAAAAAAAGTTTCACCTGTTTTGTTAGGTGAAACTTTTTTTTCATGCCCGTGAAACTTTTGTTTCTTCGAGGGGAAAATAAAGTTTCTCCCTGATGAAACTTTTACTCCATCTCGACATCTTGCTCAATAATTCGTACCGGACCCAGCAGCCCCGCCTTTTGCAGGGGTGAATCTTTCCGGTGGTAATACCAGATTGAGAATGTTTTCCTTCCATTTGACGGGCGCGGTTGGTTTTGGAGGAACCATTCCGGATAGGCTTTCATGGCGCGTCCTAATTTCTCTCCCCGGTCCTGTCCCCATTCGAAATCGGCAGGATACTGTTCATCCCCGATCAAGCGGTTTGCCCAGTTGTTGGTGACTGCAATTTCTATCTCGTTCTCACCGGCCTTTATCCAGGGCGTAATATCAGCCAGATAGGGAGGATACCATAAAACACCCGCCTCCCTACCGTTTACCGTCAGTTCGGCGATATCGTTCATCTCGCCTAAATCCAGTAAAATCCGTTTTTGCTTTCCCAAAGAGTTTGCATCCACCGGAATTGTTTTCCGGTAAGTCGCTGTCCCGGCAAAGTACCGGATCGTAGTGTCTTTATCCTCGCTGAAATCAGATAAAACTGCAAACTCCCGTTGGAAAGGTTTTCCCAATTTAGGCGCAAAGCTGATATGCCATGGACCGGCCACTTCACGGGAACTCTCTCCGCACACTTTTATCGTCGGCTGTATCATGGCCGTGTAGCCATTATCCTTCTTATCCGGGAAAATCAGGAATACGGATTCGTCTGCATTGAGCTTCAGGTTGACGAAAATAGAATCGGCCGATTCCCGCCAGTCGGCAACCCGGCAAATAATCCCTTTGTCCGGCAGCCATAACTCCGGAATCCGGTTTTGCATGGCAAAAGCAAAAGTACGTGTCTCAACGGAATCCGAAGGATTGATGATAAAGTATAAGTCGGCATCCGATGTTTTCCGATGCAACATGCGTTCGTCGGTGGAGATAAACACTCCCTGCTGCAACAACATCTGGCAACGGGCAAGATAAGTGAAGAAAGCCTTTCCCGGCTTGAGCCAGGTCTGGTGACGTCCGAAATGCGTTCCCCACCAGCCCATTCCCATGCCCGGCTGGTATCGGTCGTCGAAAGGCTGGTGCACCCAGTGATGCAGGAACAGCAGGTTTGCACCGGAGGCAAAACTTCCGTCGGCCGTATGTTTCAGAAATGCCGGATCTTCCGTGTATTGGCTGATCTCGGGACGCCCGGTGAATGCTTCGGCACCCACAATCCGTTTGCCGTATATCCGTGCCGCTTTGGGTATTGTATTCCAGATAGCTCCTTTGCCGCCTGTCCAGAATTCGCCCATCGGGATATCGGGAATGGCAACCGACTCGAATGAATCGAACGGCCCGAAGTAAGGCTCCCAGTAAAATTTCAGTCCGGCCTCGTTTATCATCTCGCGGGCTATCTTCCAACCATTGTCGATGTAGAGGCGGCTGACCACCTCTTTGTAATCCTCGGTGAACTGCTTGACGTCGTTGCGTTCACCGGCGTTGTTCCGCAAGGCGATCCAGGGAAGCGGATCGTATCCTTTCAGGCGGATGAAATCTTTCCGGAAGTCGGGTGTCCAATCCTGGTCTCCCGCTTCGTAGCTGTCGATCAGAAGGTGCGTGAATGAATCGCCGATGTATTCTTTTAAATGTTCTTTCAACGGCTCCAGTACCGATCGCCAGTGATAGGTCATCTGTTCCTTACTCATCTTGTCAGCTTCCAACGCATGCCCGATCAGGTCATCCGGTAGCGGGTGCGGGTTCGACATGGTAGGAGCATGCCCGATCCTGTAGACTGTCCATTGTCCGGCGGGAGCTTGCCAGCGCAAAAGGCCTGTCGTATCCATTGCATCCGACAAATCCAGTATCTCATATGTTTTCACATCCGCTTTTTCGGGGACGGCCATCACTGCGACATCGCGATAGTAGGACGCCCGTTGTTGTGTGCTGCCCCATCCTTTGTAAACCGGCAGTTCCGGTTTTTCGAGCACCGTTTCGACGAGACGGTTACCCGACAGGCTTGTCCGGCTCGAGACAACCTGCTGCATTCCTCTTTCTTCCGTAATCCAGGGGCCACCCGATGTAGAATAGCCCGGCGTACTCTGCAAGCCCAGTTTCAAACCCAAACGTTTCGCTTCCGATGCAGCAAAGCGCAAGGCTTCCCAATATGCCTCGCTGCGGAAAGTCTGTTCAGGCCAGGGATTGTTCTCTGTCGGCGCATGCGTCTCCTGTACCGCCGAAGCCAGGTTGAAAATAGTCGCTCCTCCGATCCCGGCTTCTTTCATTGCCTCGAGGTCTTTGGTGATTCCCTCTTTGGAGAAGTTACTTCCCATCCAGTGCCACCAGACATAAGGCTTATAACAATCAGCCGGCTGTTTAAACTGTTCAGCCAGCGTACGGAGCGGTTCAGACGACGGTTTGCCTGCTGGTTGCTTGTCGTGAACGCAAGCTGTCAGCAGGCAGACTAACGGAATAATGAGAATTGTGTTTTTCATGGGGATAAAGTTCGGAAAATAGCGGGACGTACCCATAAGAATAACGGGATTTATTTCTATAAATGGCAGGTATCATCCTTTCTGTAGAAGTGTTAATGGACAAAAGGAAAAATAACGCTGTTTTTCGGAAATCTTCTGTAGCGACCGATTCTTGGTTAATTTCTGTGTGCCTGCCGTTCATTTTGGAATACAAAGGCGTTTTTAGTTGACAACCCGAATTTTAAGCGTTACCCTTCTTTTACCGTCCTCTGGAATTCCGAATATTAGAAATGAGTTTTTGAGATGATCTTATGGAGATATAAGCTATGAATAATATAGCATAATGGCACAAATAAAAATGACGAAAAAAAACGTTCCTTTCTTTTCGTCATTAAATCGAGACAAAAATACGCATAAGTTTTAAACCTGCAATTCTTTTCTAAAATATTTTTGCCATTATATCTACTTTCTTATCAGTAAGATAGCTTACAGAGTACGAATCTGTCCTTTTTGATGACGAACTCCAAAACACCCCCGAAAAATGACTAAAAAAAAGGAACGTTTTCCCTCGTCATTTTACACAACCTAACCAAATAAAAGTTTAGAACGAGATTTCAATTTTATAGTATTATTAATTTAAATGTTTAGTTATGAACAAAAAGTTTTCTACTTTTTTGGCGTTTTCTTTACTGGCTGGGGCGGTTTCGGCTCAGACTCCGGTACAGGATGCCTATCGTACGTTCGGAACATTGAATGGTTCAGAAAAGGAGGCGTCAAACCCTGCTTTATCTACAGACATCTCATATGGAACCGCAACGTTGGCCACAGGAGGTACATTCAGCAAGTTTATCAATTTTATTGATGATGAAAAGTTGTACCAGTTGGAGATTGGTATTGATAATCAATTGCAAGGACTACCAGCTTCTATTCTTGCAAATCAGTTTAAAGCTGAAAATGAGAATGACGTAACTCCGTACGTCTTGATCCAGGAGCGTGATTATGAAACAGGTAAAGTTTATTTGCGTGCTGTACCTAAAGACGCTACTGCTGATGGTGCAAAATTGAATGCTTCTTTGTGGAGAATCGAATATAGCAAAGAAGATGGCGTAAGTGGAGGTTATTTCCGTTATGTAAATAAAGAAACGGGATTGGCTCTGACTTTTGATCATTCTGTTATAGACAACAACGTAGTCTCTGAGTTGAGAGATGAGATTACTGACTGGTCTTGGTATACTGTGAATAAAGACGCAGAACCTTTTGATTTGGAACGTGTATATTCATATCTTCATAACCAGGCTGGTGGTGAAGTTATGTATTTGACATTTGCAGACGAAGCAGATAATAACGATGGCTTATTAACAAAACTTGCGGATGACGGATTTAAATATCAGGCTTCTGCCGGAAAATTGGTTCAGGCAAAAGTGATCTCATCTACTGCTGCTGGAACAGGCTTAGGTAATGTTAAGGAGGAGGCTCTTCAACTTCGTCCTGTTGTTGCAATGCCGTTCTTTATGACTGCAGAACAGTTCAATACCCGTATGGATGCAGATCTGAGAGCTAATACTGATAGCTTCCAGTTTGTAATGAGTCCTACTGGTTTGAAGGGCGCAGACATATTTAAAGGATGGTTTGTTGCGTATGATGACGATGCAACTGTTGAAGGTGGTTTGGGTTTGAGTGATGAGGATCTTGACCAAACTTCTATTGACGAACAGGAAGGAAACGATGGCGAAGTGTTTGCTCCTATCTCCAAACAGTTTAACCTGACTTTCCAGAAACACGGAACTAACACCTATTTATTGGCAGATACCGCTCGTTATCAGGAAGCAACAATGAAGCCGAACGTTTCTCCTTCTGTTAAGTTCGCCGTAAAGACTCCGAATGAAAATGACGGTGCTTATATGAAGGCTCGCTATTATTTCCGTGCAACATATTTCCCGACAAATGATAGCCTTGTGATTGAACCGTTGAATGCAGCAGTTCAGTCAGATGCAGAGTATGATACTCATACTAAATGGCTTGATTCCGATGCATGTAAGAAATTCTTTGTAAATAATTTTACAAAAGCGAATACATTGGTTAATGACTATGAGTACGATGGCTCGAAGACAGTTTCAATTACTGCTGCTGATATCCCTGGTGATACACAGCGTGCTGTAACTGTGACTAACGACGGTCTTAATGAATTCAAGGTTAAGATGACTATCGACCGTCCGTTCGAATACCTGACCCGTACGACAGTTCCTTCCGGTCTGTACTACCTCAACCTGGCTAACGGTGACGAAAGACAGCGTTCGGTTGGTATGAGCATCGTTCATAATATGGCAGATCGTATTATGTATGATACACAGGCTAAGAACCAGGATTATTCTTTGATGCCTTCTACTATGTGGGTTATCAAACAGCTGGGCTGCCCGCTGAGCGATAAGGCTGCTAAATATGTACAGATCCAGAACCGCGAGTATCCGGGTGTTGTATTTGAAGGTCAGTTGTATAAAGTGAAAGGTCTGGATAAAGAAGGTAACGTAGTTGATTGCTATCGCTTCATCGATCGTTCGGCTAAGTATATGAATGGTTATCAAACTTCAGGTTGGATCGATGGTCTGAATTTGCGTGTAGCAGATTTGTTGACGATCACAGAAGTTCCGGAAGAAATCGCTTATACTTCTACACACGGTTATAAGATGTTTAACGAAGACTTCTTGAACGACGGTGTTGAAAACAACTTCCAGATCAACTGGAACAATGCTTACAACGATAACCTGATCTTGAAACATGTTGCAGGTAAGAATATCTCTGTAACAGATGCAGATCCGACAATCTTCGAAATCGCTGAAGCTACTTTGCCGCTTGACGAAGGTGCTCTTGTTAACCAATTCGGTGCTGTTCTGGATCCTCTGAATAAGGACTTTGAACCGGAGGTTATCCTGCCGCAATTGACAAGAAAGGCTTATCTGATCAAGGTTAAAGATCAGAACCTGATCGACAATGACCAGCTGTATCTGGCTTCTGTTCGTGATAACGACGGTCGCTATTATTACAAAGCAATGAAGTTCTCAGATCTGGATAACTACTATAACAAATTAGGTGTATTCTATCTGAAAGCTGACCAAGTTCATTATGACGCTAATGGCGCTCCTACTGATACTGCTTATGTATTCGTTGACATCAATGCGCCGAAGGCTCTGACCGGTGAAGCATTGAGAACATGGGATAACTATGACTTGAGAGTAGAAAACGGTTGGATGAAAGCCGCTGTTGAAGCTGGTTCTAACATGAGTGTGATCCGCGACAACAACCTGGACGATCAGCCGAATGATGTTTCAAGCGCATTCTATATCAATGGTGGTACTGTTAATCAGTATGTAAACATCGCTGGTGACTACAATGTAGGCCTGAACGGTAACATTAAGATCTACAGCAAGCTGAATGCAAACAACTATCTGTTTGAAGATTGCAACGACCATAACAATGTTCAGAATATCCAGAAGATCGATCCTGACTTCCATTATTTAGGAATCGAAAGTAAGGGTATGAATGTTGAAAAGAACGCTGCTTTGTATGTTGACGAAGTTGTTTATGACCATGCTAACATGCAACGTTACCTGTTCGGTGTTCGCGTAGATTCAATTCCTGACGGTTATATCTGCAGTGATCCTTCAAGAATCCACGGTTATTGGGATAACCAGGCTGCTGCAGAAGGTGACGGCGAAGTTCACTACGAAGCATACAACGGTTACACTGCCGGTTGGTTCATGGTAAATCTGGAAGACTCTGTTAAGGGTTCAACTAATATGATGCACAATGCAGACCTGTACAAGTACAATAGCTATACTCGTCTGGGCTTCGTAGAAGGTATCCACCAGGTTGACGGTGAAAACGAATATCTGTATGTAGTTAATCCGGGCTTCACTTTGAATGACCTGATGACTATTAAGGATAACGGTTCTCACGCTAAATATACAACGGCTGGTTTCGTTCTGGATCCTGCTAAGTTGGCTGTAGGTGAAGATGGTAAGGGTGAATATGTGACTCGTCACGATATTGCCGGTAACCTGAACACGAACCATACATTCTCTCTGCGTAAGACGAATGACGAAGTGGGTACAGCTTCCGAAAGCGAACCGTTCTTGCTGGAATCTTATCTGGAAGGTGTTTCCAATATCGGTTCTTTCAAGGGTGCTTGGGTGAAGACAGAAAACGGTATTCCTGTATTGGCTAAGTATGATACAGCTGCCGGTGAACACGAATGGAATGGTAGCCAATTGGCTGAAATGATCGGTCAGTCCGGTGTATTCTACTTCGGTTCTACAACAGACGAAGCTACCGCTAACGATGAAGTAACAGTTTCTTCTGTTAAGGTAATCGCTCTGGATGGTAAGGTTCAGATTGCCGGTGCTCAGGGTAAGAAAGTTGTGATCACCAACATCCTGGGTCAGACAGTTGCTAACGCAGTCATCACTTCCGATAATGCAACAATCGCTGCTCCTGCAGGTGTAGTTGTAGTTGCTGTTGAAGGCGAAGAAGCTGTTAAGGCTATTGTTAAGTAAGAAATAACATTACGATTTATAATCAAATAATTCTAAATATTTGACCACGTGGAATTTCGTTTTCCAAGTAACCTGCGACAGGCGAACAAGTGGCCGTATTAATACTAGTAATGAAATGAAAAAGTTCTTCTGATTATTTTCTCTGTGAAGAGAGAATACAGACAAAAAAGAATCCCCGACGGTAGCAATGCCGCCGGGGATTTCTTCTTTTTATTCGAAACAAGCATTTCTTTATAGATGTTAAGAGGTAAAAGGAAAAATAACGCCGTTTTTCGCGAATCTTCTGTAGAGACCGATTCTTGGTCGATTTTTGCATGTTTTACAGTCATTTCAGAATGCGAAGGTATTTTTAAGTAATAGCCTGAAAAATAAGAGCCGTCGCAATTTGATCGGATAAAGATATTCCGTATATCGGAAGTGGACTTTTGAGGCAATTTTTAGAATATGTAAGCTATGAATTATAGGGGATGAGAGGGCATAAAATAAATGACGAAAAAAAACGATCCTTTGTTTTCGTCATTAAATCGACACAAAAATACGCATAAGTTTGAAACATGCAATTCTTTTCCAAAATAATTTTGCAATTATATCTGCTTTCTTATCAGTAAGATAGCTTACAGAGTACGAATCTGCTCTTTTAGCTGACGAACCCCCGACCACCCCCGAAAAATGACTAAAAAAAAGGATCGTTTTCGCTCGTCATTTTACAGAACCTAACCAAATAAAAGTTTAGAACAAGATTTCAATATTAGTATTATTAATTTAAATGTTTAGTTATGAACAAAAAGATTTCTACTTTTTTAGCGGGGATTGCCCTCTTCGGGGCGGTGTCTGCTGGTGCGACCACTCCGGTCACATCTTTGACGAAAACAAGTGATAAGTTGTATCAGTTGGAGGTTGATTTGGGTGAGGGTAGTACAGGCTATTTATCTATGTCGGAAAATGGCGCTTTGTTTTTGGAAGACGGTATTGCTTCTGTTAACCTGGCAAACTCCTTATGGTGTGTTGAAGTAACCGAAGAAGGTTCTGGTAAAGCTCCTATCTTTGATTTTACAAACAAGGCAACGGGGCAGCGTTTGGATATTCAGTATGCAGGAACTCTGTTGGAAGGCCTTGAAAAAAATGTTGCTACTGTTACTGATCTCGATGCTGACTCTACATTTGTTGGCGGTGAAATTTCCGGTTGGGCATTCTCTACCCAGTACACTGCTAATTTGCAGCCTGAAAGAACTCTCTATTCTTATATCAAACCAGACTCTGTAATAGGTCTTGTTAAGGATGAGTCAAACAAGATTTTAATCAAGAAAATGGGTGCATCTGATGCTTATGCTGATGCAGAGGATGCAGATGGTGAGGCATTGACTAAATTCACGTTGGTTGAAGCAGATGTAATCCGTTTGGGAGCAAACGAAATTAACACTTATTTCGGACTGCAGTCTGCTAAAAATGGGGTAGCCCTGACATTCAATCCGGACGAAATGGGAACAAAGGTTGATGTGCCTAATCCTTTTAATGGAAAAAATGTAGGTAAGTTCTTTGCTGAAGCTATTGATAGTGATGACGATTATGTCTATATCCTTAATGGAGACAGCTCTTATTTGCGTGTTGATACTTCAATCGTAAATGCCAGTGGTGAAAAATTCCGCGCTTTCTTCTGGGATAACTTGAAATATGCTAAACTTCAGGCAAGTGGTGCTGGTACAAAACCCACATCTCCGGCAGATTCTATTAGTAGATCCTCTATCGAAGGACAATATAAATTTGCATTTTCTTATTATCCTTCTAAAGACAGTTTGGTAATCCAGGTTGCTGAAGCTTTGAATTATGTGGACGAAGCTGTTGATGGTTCTCATTGGGTAGCAGATGAAGAAGGAGAAGAAACAACAATATTGCCGGAAGTTGCAGATGGAGTTGAAACTAAAGGTGAGAATAACTTTGTTACAGTTCAGGATCTGATTAAAGATCAAGTACGTATTATAACTATCAACGACAAGAAAGAAACTGATATTTCTTTCGGTTATAAAGGTTGCGAAGTTATAGAAACCGATAAAACATCTTTGGCAGACGGTGTTTATACAATCCGTAACGCTAAAGGCCAGTATTTTGCAGTGCCTATTAGTGCTGATTGTTACTATACCTCTGGCTGGTCATCAATCGACGAACCCGTACAGGATGTCTCTCATATGCCGGCATACCAGTGGATAATTACGAAGACGAAGACTTCTGAATATGCAGCTTCGACTTCTCCTATTGAGTTTGTGAACCGCGAATATCCTACTGCTTGGTCTTGGGGTACTGTACAATTGTATAAAGATGAAGACGGCAGCCTCTATTTCTATAGTGGAAATGAAAAGCTGACGTTGACATTCGAAAAGGTTGCAGATGAAATCATCTCTGATCCGAACCTGGGTTACAGATATATGAGTAAAGAAGAGCTGATGATCTCTAACTACGCATTCAACTATTACACTCCGTTCTCTGAAAACAATTATGTAAATATCCTGGGTGGAGACTCTGTGTTGAACGTCTTGAATGACGCTGAAGTATTCTTCGGCATTGAGCCAGTGAGCGAATTAGGTTATGATACGGAAGATTATGGTATTCTGGTTTCGAAAGAATTGAAGGCAAGAATCCCGGCTTTGGCTCAGTTGGAAAGAGCTCCGTATTATATCTATAGAATGGAAGCAAACGGAAAGAAGGCTTATGCCGGTATTCAGAATGATTATAATTATGATGGAATGAATTTGGATGGCCGTGTTGTGATCTCTTCTAACTTGGAAAGACCGACTCCATTCTACTTCAAGGAAAATAACCATTATAACAAAAAGCATTATTATGCGTTTGTTCTGGCTTCTGATGAAAGAAGAGGAGAAGTAAGTGCTGCCATTGCAGAATGGTATGATAATAAGTTTGCTGTAGATGCAGGTGAAGAATCTGAATATTATCCTGAATGTACCAAAGTCGGTGTCGCCGATCAATCCTCTAATGCAATCCTGCAGTACCAGTGTGGTTGCGAAGCTCGTACTTCTGCATTCTCAATCGGTCTGGCTGAACAACCATTGTATCGCCGCTTCAACTCTTTAGCACTTGAAGGTAACGAAGGTGATGCTGCCGACACGCTGCGCTTCATCGAAAAGTATCGTAACGAATACCTGCAGATGGAAGTGAACCCGAACTTCATGTTCGCCGGAATCAACTTCCTTGGAATCGACGGTGCTGAAAAAGCAGTAGATGGCAAGTCATTCTATGTAGATTCAGTTTGGGTTGAACGTGGTCTGGGTTATATCAAACCACAGTATCTGGTATCGATCGATCGTGAAGCTGCTAAGACTACCACAATCAAGATCCCGTGCCCATTGTGCCAGGCAGAAATCGAAGCCGGACATGAAGCTCCTGAAAACTGTATCCATGACAAGTATGTTGACGTAGAAGGCTACGAAAGAGGTCACTACCTGGTGAACTTCGCCGACTCTACAGCTAATAATAACTACATGTGGGGTAAGTATAACCGCGTTGGTTTCGTGGATGCTCTTCATATCGGTGACAGCTTGTATCTGTTGATCGACCAGTTCGCCGGTGTTAAGACAGAAAACGTAGACATCGCAGCTATTATCGCAGCTAATACGAAGAAAGGCGGTATTGCTAACGGTACGGGTTATTATATCAAGAACCTGAAGGGCGACGCCCACAAGTATTACACTTGGTCATTCCGCTTCATCGACCCGACTATCGCAGCTGACGAAGTAGAATCAAGCCGTTCGTTCCTGTTCGAATCGATGGCTCATGCAGATCAACCGCAGATTGCTCCGGAAAGAGCTTCTTGGTTGAAGATGCAGAATGGTTGCTTGGTAATGTCTGATCCTGCAGAATCTACATTCGCAAATGCTAAGACCGGTGGCGACGATGCCCTGATCTTCAATGTAGAAGAAGGTTCTAAGGATGATATTGCTACGGATAATGAAGTGATCTCGGTTGAAGGTGTAAACGTGATTGCTAAGGTTGGTGCCGTACGGGTATCAGGTGCCGAAGGCAAGAAGGTTGTGATCACCAATATCTTAGGTCAGGTAGTAGCTAACACAGTTATCACTTCCGACGACGCAACAATCGCAGTTCCTGCCGGAATGGTTATCGTTGCCGTTGATGGTGAAGAAGCTGTTAAAGCAATTGTTAAGTAAGAATTTATAATCAAATAATTCTAAATAAGATCACGCGGAACTTCATTGTTTCAAGTAACCTGCGATGGGTGAACAAGTGACCGTATTAATACTAAAGTAATGAAATGAAAAAGTTCTTCTGACATTTCCTCTGTGAAGAGTGAATGCAGACCCAAAAGAATCCCCGGCGGTTATGATACTGCCGGGGATTTTTAATTCTGTAAAAACAGCAATCGCAAAGATGACTTAGAGTTTATTTTTTAGGATACGGCGCGCCAAGCACAGGGACAAAGAAGCGGCAACCCTATAAAACGACGAAGCCCCGGAAGTGTTACCATCTCCCGGGGCTTGTCTTTTGTCGGCCTTCATCCTTCACAGGGGAAAGGCAACTTTTCAATATACTTTAGTATTATTAATATTAAACTTGACCGCTTGTTCGCCTGTCACAGGGTAATTGGGGCGCAAACCCCGCGCGGCCTATTTTAGAATTATTTGATTATAAATTCATTCTTATTTTACGATAGCTTTTACAGCATCTTCGCCTTCGACAGCAACTACGACTACGCCTTGAGGAGCAGCGATGTTTGCGTTGTCTGAAGAAAGAACTGTGTTAGCAACTGTCTGGCCTAAGATGTTGGTGATAACAACCTTCTTGCCCTGTGCACCGATGATCTGAACACCACCGTTAGCAGCGATAACCGTTACGCCTTCAGCGTTGATCGTTTCGTTGCCTGTTGCAATCACATCATCTGCTGATACTTCAAGAACGTTTACGACAACTGCGTCTTCTTTCGGACCCATTGCCAATACACCGTTGATGTTGTGAACGTAGTTCTTGTCATTGTTGTTCTGACATACGATGTTGTATTCGTTGTCTGCATCTTTGCTTGCAGATTCGAAGCTGAACTGGTAGTTCTTAACGCCTGCCTTAACAGCATGTTTCAAACCGTCCTTAGATGTCCCTGCAGCAGCAGCAACCGTATCGATCTTAGCAGCATCCATAGTCGGAACTAACAATGTATCCTGAGCCATGATAGAAGCAGTGCGGAACATTACGCGGTTTGCACCTGTACCATAGATGTACGGAAGTTCTTTGTTTGCATCCTTCGCAGCAGCAGAGTCTACAGAGTTCCACATATACAGTCTGCTTGCAGCCACTTCTTCTGTTTCTTTTACACCCTTCGTGATGTAGTAAGTGTAAGGAGCTGCATTCTCATAATGAGCTGTATCCAACCAGAAGATAAAGTCTAAGTTGTCATAAGCATCAGCTTTCAAATCACCTTCACGGACAGCGATACCCTGGTTCTTAGCGTTAACAGCGGCATAGTCGCCGTTGATGGCCTGGATACGTACGTGTTTCGGCAGAGATTTGTAAGAGGCAGGAGCAGCTTGTGGTTTGATGATGAACATGTCGTTACGAGCTGTCAGAGCTTCGCCTGAGATTGTCTTGTACTGAGTGCTTACAACTAACTTCAGAGGATCAGGAACTGCTGTTTCATCATATAAAACAAAAGTAGAATCCGTATCGACAGCGATCATAGAGAACTGAACCGGAGTACCGTTCTTAGTTGCATATTTACCGTTAGAGAATACATAACCCTTTGTTGCATCTTTGATGATAAATGCACTGTCAGCATCCATGATTGTATAAGTTACTTTCTTCAAAGCATCTTCTACGCCGTATTTGCCTTCAGCAGAAGGAACTAAAGTGTACAATACTTCGTCTTCCGGAGCTGCAACTTTCAAAGTAGAGTCTTTTGTCATTACAATGCTCTGTCCTGCCAATACGTCGGCAGCAGAAGTGATGGTGAACTTATTGTTCTTAGCATCGTTAGCTGTGATATATTTGAAACCGATATAAGCGTTGTCTTCGTCTACGTCGTCAGCGGCTACTAACTGGATGGTGTCACCACCGATAGTATAGATATTATTGTCTTTGTCGACAACATTCGTTACACCAAACCACTTATCTACAGTCTGCGTATTAGTTTCACCTGCACGATTCAGAATCGTATAGTTACCTTTATCTACACCAGCAGCTTTTTCTACTACGAACTGTGCATACGGATTGAATGCCTGAGCTTTTCCTACATAATTAGCAGAATTAACCGGGCTTTCATCATAGTACAAGCCATAATATTGGTTAGCAACACCGGCACTCTGTTCTTTCATTGCATTGATAATATAGTACAAACCTTCTGGAATTTCAGCATCGCCACCGATACCAGGTTTAGTTGCATACGGCTGAATCAAAGCAATCAGGTTGGAAGCATCATTAGCTGTAGCAATTGTTACAACCTTTGTATCGGAAAGTTTACGGACAACAATTTGTTTATTAGCTGTTGCATAACTTAAAGCAGTCAAACCGTCTTCGAAGTTTGCTTCGTTTTTGTATTTATCGGTAGTGACAACAGCAGCAACAGCACCAGTTGTACCTGATGTCGGAGTTACGATTGTAAGTCCTTTCAAGGCATTAATAAATGCAGTAGCAGCAGCTTTTTCAGCTTTTAATGTTGCTTTCTCTGCATCTGTTGCACCGGATGCATCTTTTGCGTCAGAAACAACTTTTTCAGCAGCTTCAATTAACTCTGCTCCAGTCTTTGATGAGCCAGATGTTGCTTGCCATGCTTGACCACTATTAGCAAAGTTGGATGCTGCAAAAGTTACATCTGCGGCAGGGAAATTGGTACCTGCTGTTCCACTATTATTAGCTGCATAAAAAGCAGCGACAGCAGCTTTCAAATTAGCAATAGCACTACCTGTATCTGTTAATTTTGTATTTGCAATAAGAGTAGCAAGCTTATCCAAAGTCGTTGTTACCAAAATAGAAGCCGGCTGATACAATGAAGTCAACACGATAGAATTATTTGCAATGTAGTATTCAGCTTTGAAAGCTGCTGCATACGGATGATGTTTGCCTCCTATAACTGTACGAGCATCAATTTTAGCTGTAGTTCCATCTGCAGCTGTTGTAGTAGGATCAAACGACAATGTATCAACAGTCAGAATATTCAACGTATTTGCCGGAGCATTATAGAAGCTATGATCAACTACCAGATATTTCTTCTTATTATCTGTTTTAGCCAAAGCATTATCATAACCGGCTACTTTTTCACCGTTAGTCAAATATAAAACATTGACAGGAGAAGTATTGCCTGCAAATCCTTCTGTCGCAATCTTATAACTTTCAGCCGTCCACTTATTAGCCGTCAAAACATTCTTCTGACCCGTAGAAACGTTTTCACCATTGAAATACAGTTTGCCATCTTTTACTAAAGCAGTAAAGTCGTCGGCTGTCATTTCAATGTTTGCATCTGCTGCAACTCCTTCGTAAGTAATAGCCGCAGTAGGAGTACCAACTGTAGAACCTTTAGCGGCCTTCAAATCTTTTCCATCAATCCAGAAAACAGAGTCAGTAGTCAGTGCATACAAACCGTTGGTCTGATCCCATCCCCATTTTGTATTACCTGCTTCAATTTTCAAATTATCTTTACCAGAAGCTGCTTTATTCGATTTCAATTCGATAGAAAGCAACTGGCCTGTACCTTTGTTTGTAAATTGATAAGCATAAGTTGTTCCTGTAACAGTTGTTGTAGGAACAGCTTTAATAGTCCAAAGAGCGGAAGATAGATTTGCTCCAGTTAACGGACCTGTAACAGCTTTCAGAGAACCATCCTTGTCAACTGTAAGATAATTGCTTCCAGCTTTTAGATACGCATTGACTCCTTCTTTAACTGTCCCACCATCTACCGTTGAGGGTAAATAGGCTGTAGCAGCCGCATTGAAGGACAATCCACCGGCTACCAGAGCGGCAGCCAAAAGAGTAGAAAATCTCTTGTTCATAATCATTAAAAATTAATTGTTAATAAAATAGTGTTTAAAAATCCAACAACTAATTTCACGAAGGGGAAAGACAATCCCCCGCGAATGATTATGAACGGGCATAAAAAAACGCGGGTCTAATTGTCTATTATTAGTCCTAAGGCTCTGGTAAGCCCGTGTGAAAATAATAGAACAATAGCCCGCGCCTATACGATATATATAATCCACCCATCTAAAATGGTAGACATTCTATATACGTAATCAGCGCAAGCATTTACTGTCCATTATTCCTTCACACTTAAAAATTTACCAGATTTTAGGAACTGGAATAATCTTCGTAAAATGCTTACAATATGTAATTGATCCCGCGCTCCGTGGGCCGCTGCCCACTACGGAATCGTTGCAAAGGTAAATAGGTTTTCCGAATCAACAAGGGAAAACGCCCTTAATTTTCCAAAACATATGGGTTACAGGACAAAACAATACCGTTTATGCAACATATCCCCCAGGTTTAGGGAATAAAAAGGATGATTTACGGTCCAAGATACGGCAGGTCATTTTGCGATCCCGCGTCGGAGCGCGGGAACGGGATGGTTCATTATTTCTTAAAACCAAACCATCTCTCATCTTTATCTATTCTCTCTGACTTTATTTGATACTTTTTTATAGAAAAAGTGTAATTGAACCAGCACCTAACACCTTTTGTGATTATATAGCTTATAATCAGCCAGTTCATCTGGTGGCAGGTGGGTGTTAGTTGGTGTTAGGTACCCTTTTACCGACACCGACCAACATACATATAAATTTCACCTCCCTACCTGTAAACTAAGTCAAAACATACAGTAAACTAATCCGAAAACAACAGTAAACTAAGTCACGGCATATCAGTCATTAATAACAGGTAGTTACTACTTATAGGCGATACATAGTTACTACCTGTTGCCGATACATAGTAACTACCTATATGCGATAAGTAGTACTATGTATAAACAGTCCACAATATCTTACACAATAGTTTACTGTATGCTTTGACTTAGTTGATAGTTGGAAACGGATTAGTTTCCTACGAAGCGAAGCCGATAAATAACAGTATGTTGGTCGGGTGTCAGGTGGTGTCGGTAAAAAAGGCTACCTAACACCCATCTACCACCCGATAATTATGTAATTATCAGCAACATGCGCAAAAAGGTGGCAGGTGTTAGTTGTTTTGACGTTTTTTCTTAAATAATTAGAAACAGCTTCACTTCTTGGCATATTTGAGCTATCCCCTTCCCGCGCTCCGACGCGGGATCGCAAAGGAACAGGTTTTATCCCAAACTGGTAAATGATGATTTATCGGTGAGTACAATGTTGTCGCAGGGGCGGTTTGTGAACCGCCCAAAGCCCTCGTATGTTTGCAAAGAATTATTAGAATCGAATAAAAAGTAT
>NZ_QUGV01000015.1:0-126554 GCF_003479205.1 Parabacteroides sp. AF17-28
TTTTGTTTGCTTTTTATCATAGTATCTGTAAGGGCGATACCTTGTGACACAGGCCGTTAACGGTGCCGCCCTTACAGGGCTAAGAAGGGGGGAGAGACGTCCCCTTAACCCAAGGCTCACGCCTTGGGCTGAGATCTGCCGGGCTTACAGCCCTAAGACAACGTCGCTATTTTGGCGGTTCGCGAACCGCCCCTACGAGGCCGTTACAAACACACCCATAAATCATCATTTATGATTCAGGATACGGCAGGCTATTTTGCGATCCCGCGTCGGAGCGCGGGAAGGGGATGACTCATTATTTCTTATGTTTTGAGCTATTTGCCAAGTTGTGTATCATCTCGCATAATGCGCTGAAGACAGCTTCCGAAACAGTTGAAACGAACAGTCTGAAACTGACTATTTATGACTACATCATGTTTAACAATATGAACTATAAGTATCAGTTGCACAAAGATTCGCCTGAGCGGTGGCGGCACCTATAGATAACGCAAAAAGGGCATCCATCACGGGACGCCCTTTTTACATTGTAAGGAATATCAGATATTACTCTTTTGCTTTCCAGTCATTGATCAGCTCGTTGATCGTTTCTTTTACCGACATGATCCGGGTCGTTCGCCAGGCGTTGCTGCCGGCAAACGCGTAACCGTTTTCGAAATTGCCTTTGAATGCGTTATACAAAGCGGCAATGATGCAATAGGGGCTTCTCGAAATATCGCAAGTCTTGATGCAGTTGAAAGGGCAGCTCTTCGGTTGTTTCAAGCCATCTTTCACCTTCTGCAAGAATGTGCTGTGTATCGCTCTTCCAGGCATGCCGACCGGACTTTTGATGATCTCGATGTCCTTTTCTTCCGCTTTTACATAGCTTTCCTTGAAAGCCTCGGAAGCGTCGCACTCGGTGGTGGGAACGAAACGGGTACCTAACTGAACGCCTGATGCTCCAAGGTCCATCACACGTTTGATATCTTCACCCGTATAAATGCCTCCTGCTGCAATTACCGGGATTCTCTTGTTATATTTTTCTTCGAAGTGGGATACTTCTTCTACTACTTGGGGCAGCAGTTCTTCCAACGAGAAGTGCTCGTCTTCCAACTGGTTTTCCTTATAGCCTAAGTGTCCGCCTGCTTTCGGGCCTTCCAGCACGATCGCATCGGGGAGATAGTCGTAGTTGTTTTTCCATTTCTCGCAGATGATGCGGGTGGCACGTGCGCTCGATACGATGGGTACCAGCTTCGTCACGCTGTCTTTCTTCAGGAATGAAGGTAAGTCCAGGGGCAAGCCTGCTCCACTGAAGATAATGTCTACCTTTTCTGCGATACTGGTTTTAACCAGTTCGGCAAAATCAGAGAGGGCAACCATCACGTTCACACCGATGATGCCTTTTGCTTTTTCGCGGGCTTTCCGTATTTCAGCTGCAAGACCGAGATTTCCGGCTTCTGTGTAGTTGGGAGAAAGCTTTTTATATAAGAGTCCGAGACCGGCGGCGGAGATAACGCCAATCCCACCTTCATTTGCAACGGCTGAGGCTAAGCCGGAAAGAGAGATTCCTACGCCCATTCCACCTTGGATGATTGGAATGCGGGCCTTAAGATCCCCAATTGTTAATGTCTTCATGTGACTAAAAAATATGTTTATAAAAGATATTGGGACAAAGGTAGCATATTTAACCAAAGAATGTGCAAAAAGCACCAATAATATTGCACAAATCTGTAAATTATGTGCACCAAGGCTTCGCGGGAATAAAAAAGGACAGAGTGTCGCTCTGTCCTGGGTTAACTTGCATTATTTAACTTATTTGACCGGGATGTAACCGACTTGTTTCACTGTTGCCTGCCCTTCTGAAGAAAGAATATAATCGATAAATGGCTTTACTTTTCCCTCGTTTTTTACTTCATAGTAGTAGAAAAGCGGACGGACGATCGGATAAGTTTTGTTCTTTGCGTTCTCGAAAGACGGTTCGGTAAATGATTTGCCTGCATCATACGATACATGGATCGGTTTTACCTCTTTATTTACGTAGGCCAGGCCGACATAGCCGATTGCTCCTTTTGTCTGGCTGACAGACTGGATGATAGCTCCGGTTGCGGGCATACTGAGGATGCCGTTCATATAGTTCTTGTTCTTCAGAACGCTTTCCTTGAAGAACTCGTAAGTTCCGGAAGAGGTTTCACGCGAATAGGCAACGATTTTCATGTCGGCGCCGCCCACTTCTTTCCAGTTTTTGATCTTTCCGGTGAAGATTCCTTCCAGTTGCTCGCGGGTCAGGTTGGACACTTTATTGGACGGGTGTACGACTACAGCCAACGCGTCGTAAGCGATAACCACTTCTTTCGTGTTCTTCTTTGCTTCCTGAAGTTTGACTTTCTCGTCGAACTTCATTTTACGGGAAGACATGGCAATATCGGTTGTCCCTTCCATTAATGCTGAAATACCGACACCGGAACCACCGCCGGTTACCGTTATTTTAGCTGATTTATTTTTGTTCATGAAGTTCTCTGCTTCTGTCTGACTGAGCGGCAGGCAGGTGTCACTTCCTTTGATTTTCTGTGCAAATACATTTGATGTAAACAAACAGGCGGCCATAGCTGCCAGGATAATCGTCTTTTTCATTTCGCTAAATATGAATTAAATTTCTGTATGCAAAGTAACTACAGAGGTGTTGCAAGGGTGTGAAACAGATGTTACGTTTGTATTAAAACTTATATTGCAGGCGAAGCGTGAAGACATTATCCTTCCGGTCTTTTTCATAGCCTTTTACGAAGTCGCTCTTTTCATTAAAGTTAAATTCGTAGTAAGCTTGTACGCGGATGTGTTTGTTGAAACGATAGAGAGCCCCGATACCCAGGGTACTTTGGGCAAGGTCTGTCTTTGAGGTGAAACTGTTTTCGACACCGATCTCGTTCCCTTTCAGTTTGGTGTTGGGATCATAAGTGTCATATTTCAATACGGCTGAGAAAGGAGATGCTCCGATGTCCTGTACCAGATAGAAGAAATAGCCGATGAAGGGACGTTTGAACAGCGAGTTTTCCGGCAGGTTTTCGGGGCGTGTCCCGGTGTTCGGACTTTTGCTGCTGCCGGCGATGCCGGGTTGTGTTCCTAATAATCCTTCACCCCGGAGGGTTGTGATACCCCAGGAACTATGGAAGGAGAATTGTGCATCCATGCCGATGTATTCACGTTTCATATAGGTACCGGTTTCGCCTTTGTCGATTTCGACGAATTGTTTACCTTGAAGCTCGTAAGCAGTCGTAGTCGGATTGTAGACACCGCCGTTGTAGTAGGAGAGGCCTAATCCCCATTTCGCCCAGTTGCCGATTTCTTTCTCTGCTCCGAGGCGGCCGATGAAGTCTTTCCGGCTGTCAGTCTCACGGTTAATACTGTTACCGGCGAAGAGACCTGCGTCCAGGCGGAGGAAGGCAAGAGGGCTTGTCTTATTTGCGCGGAGTGTCAGCATGGCACCTAAGTCGCGTTCGTCGGGGAAGAAATACTGGATGATTGTTGCACGTTCGGGCGATTCGAGGCCGCTGGTAGAGTAACCGATTTCATGACCGAAAGGGCGGTTGAACACACCGGCCATCAATTGGCTGCGTTTGGTCCAGGGATCTTTGATTCCGATATACAGATCGCGGAAGCTGACGCCTTTATCGTTAGCTTCGAGCTGCACGGCGCCGGTTCCGATACCGTCATTATATTCAAATTTCAATCGTCCGCGCCGGATGCCGAAGCGGTTGAAGCCTTTATCTGTATGCTCGTTTTTGTCGCCCACCTTCAAGGTTGCATCTTCCTGTCCATATTGGAATTGTCCTTGTATATACGCGGATACTTTGAATTTATTGAGTTTTTGGACCAGGTTGCCCAGTGTCGTTGTCTCTTCTGCCAATGAATCTACACGGGCATTTAGTTTTTCCATCTCCGGCGCTTCCTGTGCCAGCAGGGCAAACGGAAGCAGGGCCAACAGGCAGAATGCGATAATTGTTCTTAATTTCATTCCTGAGTTTTTAGGGATTAAATGATGATTTACGATGATACGATAACCGCCGTCGTAGGGGCGGTTCGCGAACCGCCCAAAGCCCTGTAAGGGCGACAGATCATAGCCCAAGGCGTGAGCCTTGGGTTTAAATAGGTCCATCTCCCGTCTTCGAGCCCTGTAAGGGCGATACCTTGTGACACAGGATGTTACCGGTGCCGCCCTTACAGGGCTAAGAGGGGGGAGAGAGACGTCCCCTTAACCCAAGGCTCACGCCTTGGGCTGAGATCTGCCGGGCTTACAGCCCTAAGACAACGTCGCTATTCGGGCGGTTTGCAAACCGCCCCTACGAGGTCGTTATCCGCTCACCCATAAATCATCATTTATCGTTATAATTTACACTGCAAAGGAATAGAAATATTGTTTCACATTTACGACATACATATTACATTTCTGTTACAGGTTGCCGATGACGCGGCGGGTATCTTCCGCCCGTTTCTCCAATTCCTTAATCGTTAATGTAATAACTTTGCCTATCGGGCGATTGTCCCGGTAGGTGACGACACGCAGCCAGGTTGCGTTCTTGGGAACGCGGAGCGGAGCTTCATACTTGGGTGTGAAGTTGTCTGGGTCTGTATTGTCGAATGTATAGTAGATGTCAAGATTGCCCGGTTCGCTGTCCAGTGCGATTTCCAATGAACCGTCCTCCGTATAGCGGGGTGTAACAATAGCGTTATACATGCTACGGGCATATTTAATTTGTGCTTTATCCGCACGCAGGAAATGCTGTTCGACACGTGGCCAGAACTGGTCCCAGTTTGCCTTCTCCGGTCCGGTCCAGAGCACTTCGGCAAGGGCCCATCCGCGTGGCCAGGTCATATATTCGGCATGGCGGAAAGTCGGGACCGATTCAGCCCAGAGGTTGCCTTGTCCGCCTAATATCATTTCTGCCGGTACGCCGTCGGGAACCGGATTGAAACTGTAGGAGTCTTTCAGGCGGCACATGGAGTAGGTGTCCGGCTCTACGGACGGTTCTCCCTGCCAAAGGTCGATGTAGCAATGTTCGGCCGGTGTCATAATCACATGATGGCCGGCTTTGGCCGATTTGATACCGCCTTCCATGCCACGCCAACTCATGACAGTGGCATCGGGAGCCAGTCCGCCTTCGATGATTTCATCCCAGCCGATCAGCTTTTTCCCTTTCTCTTTCAACAGGCTTTCCATGCGGTGGATAAAATAGCTCTGCAATTCGTTTTCGTCTTTCAGGTTCTCCGCTTTCATACGGGCCTGACAGCGCGGGCATTTGTGCCAGAAACCTTTGAAACATTCATCCCCGCCGATATGGACATATTCGTCCGGGAAGAGGGCGGCGACTTCCGTTAACACCTTGTCCATAAACTCGAAGGTCGTCTCTTTGCCGATGCAAAGCGTGTTCTCGTCTTCTCCGTAAAATTTATTTCCTACGCCGACAGTCTCAGGCGCTTTTATACAGGCCAGCTCGGGATAGGCGACAAGAGCCGCGAGGCTATGGCCCGGAACATCTATTTCAGGAATGACGCGCACATACCGCTCTGCCGCGTAGGCCAGCACTTCTTTCACGTCATCTTGCGTGTAGAAGCCTCCGTAAGTCGCCTCTTCGCCGGGCAGCTGCTTTTCGCGTTGCCACCATTGTCCGACACGGGGCGCACGCCAGGCGCCGACCTCCGTCAGGCGGGGCAGTGATTTTATTTCCAGGCGCCAGCCCTGGTCGTCGGTCAGATGCCAGTGGAAGACATTCATCTTGTATTCGGCCAGTTGGTCGATATATTTCTTCACTTCCTCTTTGGTGAACCAGTGCCGGCTGACGTCCAGCATTAGTCCGCGCCAGGCAAACTGCGGTTTGTCGGTGATGTCGGCGCATGGGATCGTCCAGTCGAAGCCTTCCTGTTTCCGGTCGCTCTTTATCTGTGGGGGAAGCATTTGCAACAAGGTTTGCACACCGTAGAAGATCCCGGCAGGCTGGTGTGCGGTAATGATGACGTCGCCGTGTTTGACCAACAGGTGATAGCCTTCTGCTCCGAGTGTTGTATCGTCTGCCAGCTCGAATTTGATGTTCCCGTGTTTCTCAACCGGTATTTCGAAACCGGTAGCGGGAGCTGTCTTGCTATTCAGGTAATGCACAATCTTCAGCAGTTCCGGATTGGATGAGTCGAGCGTGATTGCGGCACGGCGTGTAAGGCTGAAAAAATCATTCTTTACTGTAATCTCTTGCGGAGCGGGAATCAGAGCCGGTTTATCCTGATTTGTTATTCCTTGTTTGTCGGAACAGGAAATGAAGCCTGACAGCAGGCTTGCAACAGCAAGTATGAATAGCGACTTTTTCATTCTTATATGTGTTTTATGATTTGAGCGCGAAGATAGAGATTCTATTTCACAAAGCCAATTTTTGGTCTTGGTTTGTCATTCAAGCTCTTTTTACTTTGCAATTCAGCCAGTGTTTGGTTAATCAGTTCCAACTGCATACGGGTGTCGTCGTTGATGTCGTTGTAATCGGCAAAAGCTTCTTCGACATACGTTTTCAATTCTTTTATTTCTTGCTGGAGTTCCGTAACCTTGTCCGTTGGAGGATTTAATATTAATTCCCGAATAGCAACGAAAGCACGAGTTATTAAAATACTGGTCTGTACTGCTATATCACTTCTTAGCACACTTGCGAGCATTATAACTCCATGTTCCGTGAAAGCATATGGATTTCTTCGAACTCCCATCTTTATAGAATTGGAGGTCACAATTTGTGACTTCCAAATTTGGGTTTCATTATCGGTTAACTGAAACATAAAGTCTTCAGGAAAACGATCGGGGTTCCGTTTGACTGCTTGGTTCAATACTTTAGTCTGAACTCCATACATTTCAGCCAGATCACGATCCAGCATAACTTTATACCCTCTAATCTCATAAATCTTGTTCTGGATAACTTGTAATTCTTCCATTTGTCGTAAATTTAGTAAAGGTTTATATTTACGTTACTAAGATAGATATTCTATTTCACAAAGCCAATCTTTGGCCGGGGTTTATCAATTAAGTTCTTTTTACTTTGCAATTCAGCCAGCGTTTGGTTTATCAGTTCCAATTGCATACGGGTGTCGTCGTTGATATCGTTGTAATCGGCAAAGACTTCTTCGATATATTCTTTGAGTTCTTTTACTTCATTTTGGAGTAGGGTGAATTTATCTATGGGCGGACTAATCATAAGTTGTCGCATGGCAACAAAAGCACGAATGATACTCCGATTGGTTTCAATTGCTAATTTAGAATTAAGGACACCGCTCAGCATGGCAACTCCAAATTCGGTGAAAGCAAAAGGAGCATATTTGAAATTGTAGCCTCTTCCTTTGTTCAAGGTCGCAAATTGCGACCTTGAAAGTTCTATGACTTCCTCTTTACTGAGTTCAAACATAAAATCTTCTCCTTCAAAACGTTCCATGTTTCGCCTGACAGCTTCTTTCAATCGTTTAGTTTCTACTTGGTACATTTCAGCCAGATCAAAATCCAGCATAACTTTGTACCCTCTGATTTCATAAATCTTGCTTTGGATAACTTGTAATTCTTCCATCTATTGTGAATTTTAGTAAAGGTTTATATTTACGTTACTAAGATAGAGATTCGATTTCAATGGCAATATCGGATTTAAGAACACTACTAAGCATCGCTACACCTAATTCTGTAAAAGCAAAAGGCAAATACTTAATGTTAAAACCTCTTCCTTTGTTCAAGATGCCAAAATGGCATCTTGAAAGTTCCTCCCGAGTTAACTCAAACATAAAATCATCCCCTTCAAATCGTTTCATATTACGTCGAACAGAACGTTTTAATTGGGCTGTTTCAACTCCATAGAGCTCAGCCAGATCGAAATCTAACATGACTTTATATCCTCTGATCTCATAAATCTTGTTCTGGATAACTTGTAATTCTTCCATTTTTAGTAAAGGTTTATATTTACGTTGCGAAGATAGACATTAAAGTGAAGGGAACAAATTAATAGCCGGATATAATAAACAAGAGGTGCATCGGAAATCCGGTGCACCTCTCTTCATGTGATATGTCTGTTTATTTATGGCCTTCAATCCACTTCCGTGCATTCACGAAACCTTCGATCCAGGGAGTGACTTCGTCGTTGTTGCGGCGATCTTCCGGATAGTAACCGCACTGCCAGGGGAACATGGCGCGTTCCAAGTGAGGCATCATAGCCATGTGGCGACCGTCGTGCGAGCAAACACCGGCAACCGACCAGGGCGAACCGTTCGGGTTGGCGGGATAGCCTTCGTAGTTGTACTTCAGCGCAATGTGATATTCCTTTTCTTCGTACGGGAAAGAGAACTTGCCTTCTCCGTGCGTGATCCAGATACCCAACTTCAAACCGCTCATCGAGCCGAACATAACCGAATGGTTCTTCGGAATCTCGACCGTGATGAAGTTCGATTCGAGCTTGTGCGAATCGTTGTGCAACATCTTATGTTTCTTTTCATGCTCCGGATAAACCACGCCTAATTCGGCCATCAGCTGACAACCGTTACAGATACCCAAACTCAGCGTGTCGGGACGTGCATAGAAGTTATCCAATGCCTTCTTCGCTTTCTCGTTATATAAGAAACCGCCGGCCCATCCTTTGGCAGAGCCCAGGACATCGGAGTTGGAGAAACCGCCGCAGAAGACGATCATGTTTACATCTTCCAACGTCTCGCGTCCGGAAGCCAGGTCGGTCATGTGAACGTCTTTCACATCGAAACCGGCCAGATACAGGGCGTAAGAAGTCTCGCGTTCGCACTGGCAACCCTTTTCACGGATGACAGCGGCACGGATTCCGCTCTGGCCTTTGCGGTCGGCTGTCAGGCCGTAAGCAGACAGCTTGCCGGTGAAGCCTTTCGGATATTTGAATTCCAGCGGCTGCATCTTATAGTTTTCGAAGCGGTTGCCTGCACATACGCTGCCGCTCTGCTTGATATCCAGCTTGTAAGACGATTCGTACCAAACGTCACGCATATAGTCGATGCCGAAATGATACTGGATGCCTTCTTTGGAAATTAGGATATGACGTTCGCTGGTCGGCTTGGCGATAGCGGCAAAGCCTACGCCTGCTTCTTCCATCAGCTTCTCGAATGCTTTCTTGTCTTTCACCTGAACCAGGATACCTGGGTTTTCGGCAAACAGGATCTTGACGATATCCTGTTCGGACAGCTTGTCCAAATTTACTTCCAGACCGCCTTCCACGTTGGCGAAACACATCTCGAGCAATGTCGTGATCATACCGCCGGCCGAGATATCGTGTCCGGCCAGGATCAGGCCTTTTTCGATTGCATCCTGGACTGCGTTGAACGCGTCGGCGAAATATTCGCTGTCCTTTACGGTCGGCACTTCGTTGCCTAACTTGTTCAGCACCTGTGCAAGAGCCGAACCACCTAACTTCATCGTGTCGAACGAGAAGTCTATATAATATATGTAAGAATTCTTTTCATGCGCCAATACCGGAGAAACGATCTTGCGGATGTCGCTCACCTCAGCACCTGCCGAAATGATAACCGTACCCGGAGCGATCACCTTGTCGTCTCCATACTTCTGCGTCATCGACAAAGAGTCTTTACCTGTCGGGATATTGATGCCTAAGGCACAGGCAAAGTCAGATGCCGCCTGAACAGCCGTATAGAGGCGGGCGTCTTCACCTTCGTTGCGGCACGGCCACATCCAGTTGGCACTCAAGGAAACACCAGCCAGCTTGTCGGCCAGCGGAGCAAAGACGATGTTCGTCAATGATTCTGCGATCGCCATAACCGAACCGGCAGCCGGATCGACCATTGCCACCTGCGGAGCGTGACCGATAGAAGTGGCGATACCCGCTTTCCCGCGATAGTCCAACGCTACGGCACCTAAGTCGCTCAACGGCAACTGCAATTCACCCTGGCACTGCTGGCGGGCGATCTTGCCTGTCACGGAACGGTCCACCTTGTTGGTCAACCAGTCCTTACATGCCACAGCTTCTAATTGAAGCACGTTTTCCAGATAATGGTGCAGTTCGGATTCTTTATAAACCACCGGAGCGTAGGTCTCTTCAACCGTATGGTCCTTCATGATTGTTCTCGGCGGCTTGCCGAACATATATTCGAGTTTGATGTCGATCGGTTTCACGCCGTCGGCCTGTTCAAAGACAAACTTCATGTCGTTGGTCGTTTCACCTACGACATACATCGGAGAGCGTTCGCGGTCGGCAATGCGTCGTACGCGGGCAACATCCTCTTCCTTCATCAGCAAGCCCATACGTTCCTGGCTCTCGTTACCCACAATTTCCTTGGCGGAAAGTGTCGGGTCGCCAACAGGCAACTGGCTCATGTCGATATGTCCTCCGGTAGCTTCCACCAGCTCGGAGAGGCAGTTCAGGTGGCCGCCTGCGCCGTGGTCGTGGATAGAGATGACCGGATTGTTGTCCGACTCGGCAATGGCACGGATTACGTTGGAAACACGTTTCTGCATTTCCGGGTTGGCACGCTGTACGGCGTTCAGCTCGATACCGCTGGTGTACTGGCCTGTGTTCACCGATGAAACGGCGCCGCCGCCCATACCGATGCGGTAGTTGTCACCACCTAACAGCACGACCTTTTCGCCCGGTTCGGGATCGCCCTTCAGCGCGTCGCGCATATTGGCATAACCCACACCACCGGCAAGCATGATCACCTTGTCGTAAGCATATTTCTTGTTGTTCTCTTCATGTTCGAATGTCAGCACCGAACCGCAGATCAGCGGTTGTCCGAACTTGTTACCGAAATCGGAAGCACCGTTCGACGCCTTGATCAGAATCTGTTCCGGAGTCTGGTACAACCAGGGACGCGGGTCGAGGATCTTTTCCCATTCGCGTGCACCTTCGGTACGCGGGTAAGCAGTCATGTAGACAGCCGTTCCGGCAATCGGAAGCGAAGCCTTACCACCGCCCAGACGGTCGCGTATCTCACCGCCCGAACCCGTTGCAGCGCCGTTGAACGGCTCGACTGTTGTCGGGAAGTTGTGCGTTTCGGCTTTCAGTGAGATAACCGATTTGATTTCCTTCACTTCATAGAAATCAGGTTTGTCGCCGCTTGCCGGGGCAAACTGTTCGATCACCGGGCCTTCGTTGAACGCCACGTTATCTTTATAGGCGGAAACCAACTTGTTCGGGTTCTCCGCCGAAGTTTTCTTAATCAGGTTAAAGAGGGAGCTTTCTTTCTCTTCTCCGTCGATGATGAACGTACCGCCGAAGATCTTGTGGCGGCAGTGTTCCGAGTTTACCTGTGCAAAGCCGTACACTTCGCTGTCGGTCAGCCGGCGTTCCAGCTTCTGGCTTACTTCGTTGAGGTAAGCTACTTCTTCGTCGCTCAACGCCAGTCCTTCCTGCTTGTTGTAGGCGGCGATATCTTCGATATAGACAATCGGGTCCGGTTGTTTACTGATCGTGAAGATGTCCTGGTTCAGACCGTTGTAGATGCGTTGCAACATCGGGTCGTGTTCGGCTTCGCCCGATGAAACGGGGAAGTATTCCTCGATGCGTGCGATGCCTGTGAGCCCCATATTCTGGGTGATTTCCACAGCATTCGTACTCCAGGGGGTGATCATTTCCCGGCGCGGTCCCACGTACCAGCCTTCCAGCGTTTCAGCCTGGAGAGGTTTTGCCTCGCTAAACGCCCAAACTAATTTTTCTACATCTTCAGGAGAGAAAGCGTGTGCAGCCTCCACAGCCAGCACCGTCTTTGTAGGAGATTGAAAGAATAGAATCATATCGTCGATTTATTAATGGTATTCGTTCGTACAAGGGATAACAAAGGATATCCCTCGCTTACAGGGTGCAAAGATAGTAATTTACTATATTAACCATACGTTTTTTTAGCACAAAGCGATTTTATTTAAGTTGCTTATTTCCAACTGGGCACTTAATCCCATCGCTTTTAATAACTTTATTACAGTAGAAAATGTCAGATTCTTACCATTTTCTATCCTGGATATTTGAGCTTTTTGCACACCGACTAACCGCCCTAATTCTTCCTGGGTGAGTCTCTGTGCTTGCCTTGCTTGTTTGATAGCTTCACCTATCCGGAACATTTCCAAGTCTTCTTCATATTTATCACGTCTTGGAGTCCCTTTTTTCCCAATCAGCATATCCTCGACTTCTTCTTGTGTATAAAATTTCTTTTTATCCATTGTCCCTTATTTTTTATTCGAAATATTCTTTCATTATCTCATTTGCTTTTTCGATCTCTTTTAATGGAGTCTTTTGGGTTTTCTTTATAAAACCATGAGTTGCAATGACCAAAGTGTCCACATTCTGTGTTTTATCCCAAAATGCTAATAAGCGATATTGAGTTCCATTATATAAGGTCCTAAATTCCCAAATGTCTGTATTGTCTAATTTTTTAAATAACTTAGGATCTATAACATAGCTTGCTTTTCTAATATTGTAAACAATCTTTTCCTGTGCCCGGATTTCTATCTTTTGTAGAAATTCTATGGCGTTAGGCAAATATATCACTTTAAACTTCTCTCTTGCTTCCATGTGCTTATCATCCAACATGACAAAGATACAAAAGTTTCTATAAATAGAAACAATCCTGAAGGAAAAGACTTTTGTCGAAAAGTTTTGTCTCTTTCTCCCTGTCCGCGGTCTTCTTTTTGGCCATGAAGGAGTAAATAAGCATAGACCCTTATCCTAATTGGTATGGACTCCCATGCAATCCTTGTTCGACCCGGGTCGGACAGTTGTTTGACCTTCGTCGGACAGCTGTCCCACCCGGGTCGAACAGCTGTCTGACGAGGGTCGAACAAGAATTGCGTGGGAGTCGAATGGAATAAGGATGGGGCTGAAGGAAATTAGCTCCCTTGTGGCGCTTTTTATCCGGGAGGTGAATAGAGCTCTTGATTGGCGGCATTGGAGGAAAGACCAAGCGTGTTTCTGTTACAAAAGGTGGAAGTCTGTGAAGTATGCCTGCCGCTCTGAAAAAGTCAGGCTGCGCGTAAAAGGGCAACGGGTTCTTGAAGATTGTGTCTTAAAATAATTAAACCGAGATGCTTGCCGTTAACAAAAATAGACAAGGCTGCCCGTATTTCTCAAAAAACGCCCGGAAACGGCCTTAATCTTGAAGAATCTTTAAAAATATAAAGTATTGACAAACAAGCTGATAAAAGAAAGTCGAGGAGCGGAAGATTCGTCGGATTTTCGCGTGAAAAACGGGTGAAAATCAGTTGTAAATAATTGATGTATAGTGAATTATTGATGGCGGGGAGAATGACTAACGAAAACGTACGTTTAGATTCGTCATATTTCAGGTACAAAAATAGGCATAAGTTTTAAACCTGCAACTATATCCTCAAAGAAATTTCTTATTTCTATGTCCTTTCTTATCAACAGAATAGCTTAACGAGTACGAAAAACCGTGTTCTCAACACGAAGTGCAAAGATCGCAAAAATAAATGACTAAAAAAAACGTACGTTTTCTCTCGTCATTTTACAACGATTAAGAAAAGTCGTGATTGAACACGAAGTATAAGGACGATATAGAAATTCAATATACTATACATTATTATTAATTAAACATTTTAGAATTATGAACAAAAGATTTTCTACTCTTTTGGCTGCCGTAATGGTGGCAGGTGGATTGTCTTCGACTGCAATGGCAGCTGGTAAGATCTTGGATACTACCAAGTATTATCATGTGGCATTGTCGGGAGAAGCAAACAGCCGTGTAATTATTGGTCATAGTGAAGATGGCAAGAGAGATTCTGTTGCTATTGTTAAGGCTGATGATATTAAACTCTATGAAGATTTTAATGCAACATTGTGGAAACCGACTGTAGAACAGAAGGTCAATGCCGCCGGTGGAGTCTATTACGAAATCAAGTTGGTGAACAAAGAAGGACAGGAATTATCTGTTTCAAAGAAGGATGTTAAAGCTTCTCAAACTTCGTTCTACAAGGCTCAGTATGCCTATATCGCATCAGATGGCATTGGTGCTATGACTGTAAACAGCGATGTAGTTTCTATTGATGAAGACGGCGTTATTACTTTTGCAAAAGGCCCGGATGCTCGTACTAACTTCTATGATGCGACTGCAGGCAAAATGTATCAGTATGCATTAGTCGTAAAAGATGGCGCTGTTAAAGTGATGATGGCAGAAGGAACTCCTACGGATGTTCCGGAGGTAGAACCAAAAAGTGGTGATTGTGAAATCATGGGATTATGGTTGAAAGACGTGGAAGAAAATCCTTTTACATTGGCTACTGTAGACTTGAGTGCAGATGTAAATGATTCTTTCGAGCTGAAGTTTTCAAATGACGTAAAGAATAGCGAAATTGGTAACTTATTCTCGGAAAAGAAACTGCATGCGGTTCCCTTTAGTAGTATGTATTCAACTGCGGTTTATACAACTGAATATGCTGAAGCTTCTGCAAAAGCGAAAGAATCGTTAGCAAAGGCATTTGCTGCAATCAAACCGGCTTATGCTTCGTATAAAGCAGAACAGACAACTGCTATTTCTGCAGCAAAAGCTAATAAGGCTACTACTGATGGTAAATTGATAGATCTTGCTGCAAATAAACGCGATTTAGATGATGCATTAACTGATTTTTCAACAGAAGCATTGAAATATTTAAGATCATTGTCCAGTACAGAACATCCTGCTTTATGGAATAAATTAGATTCAGTTCGCCTTTCGTTTGAAGAAATTATGCTTACAAGTGGTCAGGCTTTAAAAGCTGATGACGAAAAGTTGAAAGAATATCAGGCTGTCGTAAAAAGAGCTGATAAGATGTTGAGTGATATTGAGGCTGATGCAAAATTGGCTTTCCAAGTAGTGGACTCTGTTATGAATGTGTTCACGAACAATCCATATCAGACAAATGCCAGTGCTACAGCAACATTTAAGACTGGTCGTGAGCAGACTAATTTGGATAAATTTGCTACTAGTGGATTGACATCTTTACAGAGAAACTTCTTGAGTACAGGGTTAGGTGTTTCTGGAGTTGATAAAGTGATGGTTGGTGATGATTTAATGGCTGTTGGAACAGCTGCCATTGCCGATTGTGTAGAAACAGAATCAAAAGATATTCTTACTGCAGATGCTAACGGCTATTATGCAATCGCAATCGTCGACTCTTTAATCGATGGAAAGCAAGCCTATCTGTGTGTTGATACAAACTATGTAGCAGAAAAAGAACAGTATTTCATGTTTAAAGCTGATACATTGAGCTCTACTGGCACTAAGAATGAGGTTGTGGCTGCATTTGGCAAATGTATTAATCTGTTTGCTTATCAGCTGACTGTTAATCCTGAAAAGCTTGCTGGTGACGAAGTAACAATCAATACATTTATGCCGACAGCAACAACTGCTGGCGAATGGTATTCAAAAGGTATTACTCCGACAAAGGCCGTTGTTGTAATCCGTTCTTTGGCAAACAACTCTCATCGTGAAGTATCTGTGGCTGCTGATGTTAATGATCCTTCTTATAAAAATACGACTATCACTTTCAAATCCTTGGAAGGTCCTAAACCCGCCTTTGAAGTAGGTGATGTTTATTTCATCAAGAGCCTGAAGAAAGCTGATGCAAGAAAACCGTATCAGGTAATGACTTCTACAACGGGTGATAATATTGTTGGTGCAACTGCCGTATATAATAATGTTCCGGCAACTCAGTGGATCGTAACAACGGCTAACAAGTTGGAAGGAACTTATCAATTGGCAAACCGTGATGCTAATAAGAACTACTTTACTGGTGCTGCAACTAAGATCATCGTTAAGGATGCAGAAAACAACATTTATGTAACTGCAGGCAAAGACACTTTGGAAATCACTGCTGTTCCTGACATGAAAGATGAATACTTAGGTTACAAACACATCAATGATGCAGACAAAGATCATCTGACATTCAAACTGACTGCTACTAATTTCGTAAATCCGGAAGCTAAATATTATCTGACAATGGGCAAAGACTCTTCTGTAGTGGCTACTGCAGATGCAGATAAGGCATTGGAACTGAAAGCTAAGAATGACGGAACTTTGGTAGAACTGAACGATGCTAACTTGAGCGCTGCTTCTTATGGCTTCGAAATGTACCTGGGTGAAGATACTTTGTATTTCAGAAATGTCACAGCTGATGGCAACGATTTAATGTTGACAAAACTTGAAACAAAAGATGTTATGAAGCTGCGTCGTGTAAACGATAATGCAAGCCAGTATGAATTATTGTGGAATGTTGAGGATAATGGCAATTTGGAATCTGAAAAGATTGCAGTAGATCAGAATGGCAATGTTGTCGTTGTTGCTCCGACAGAAATCACTAACTGGGCATTCAACCTGGAATCATCTGTAACAGAATCTTATCTGAACGTAACAGACGCTCCGAAGAATGTTACTATCTCCCTGATGGGTGACGAGGCTTCTAAGGTAACAGCAGTTAAGCCGTTCGCCGTAATCAAACGTACAGGTCTGGAACTGAAAGCCGCTGCAACGGATAACGACTTCGTTCTTGGTTTGGATACTGCTTATGTAAACCGTCCGAATAACTACCGTTATGCATATTATATCACTAAACCGGTTGATACTGCAAAGGTTGGTTCATTCGATACAAAGGCTTATATGGTAAGCTATGCGGATTCTACTTCTAATGAGACTGTTAAATATACTCAGGATGGTCTGACTCGTATCGGTTTCGTTCACGCTAACCGCGTAGAATTTGGTAACAACGATTCTCTGGCAATTGCTAAACCGAAGGCTGTTGCTAAAGATACGATCAATATTGCAGATAAGGAGGGTATTACTAATGCAACATGGGCATTTGCAATCGACGAAGATAACGAAGGTTATTACAGAATCGAATCCATTCCTGCAGCCAATACAACAGCTAAGACTTATGTAAGTTATCTGAACGGTGTATTGGTATTGGGTAACAAAGGACAAGCACAACTGTTCGCAATCAACGATACTGATATGAAACCGACAGGCAATGAAGTTATCTCAACTTCAGATGTAACAGTTATCGCTGCCGAAGGTAGTGTTCAGATCATCGGTGCTGCCGGCAAGAAAGTTGTTATCACTAACATCTTAGGCCAGACAGTAGCTAACACAGTTCTTTCTTCTGACAATGCAACCATTGCTGCTCCTGCCGGTGTAGTAGTTGTAGCTATCGAAGGCGAAGAAGCTGTAAAAGCCATCGTAAAATAAGAATGAATTTATAATCAAATAATTCGATCGCGCGGGATTGTGCGGGATGCGCGTAGAGACGGACGGCCGTCCGTCTCTACATTACGGATGAATATCCGTTTATCCCAATCAACACCAATTATCCTGTGACAGGTGAACAAGCGGTCAGATTTAATATTAATAATACTAAAGTAATGAAATTAAAAGTTCATCTGCTTTTCCCTCTGTGAAGACCGAATGCAGACAAAAAACAAGCCCCGACAGTTAGATGCTGCCGGGGCTTCGTTTTGTTATAGAAGTGAGTTCGGTTTGGATTTTCTGTGAAAACGGGCCAAATTTGGTTTGGATTTTCTATAGTTTTGCCGTTTTTTCGGTTTGGATTTTCTTGGGGAAGTCGTATATTTGTACTGTCAAACAATTAAATAGCGATGTGATGAAGAAATATTTCAAAAGACATATTGACCTGTATCTGGAAGAGTGGAAAGATGGTCCTAACAGAAAACCCTTATTGGTAAGGGGAGCCAGACAAGTGGGTAAATCATCGGCTGTGCGTCATCTGGGTGAGGGCTTTAAATATTTTGTTGAAATCAATCTGGAGCGTCAAAGGAATGTAAAGGAATTGTTTGGCGAGAACCTTGATGTAAAGAAATTGTGCAGCCAGTTGGGGGCTATCTATAATACTCCGATTATTCCCGGAGAAACGTTGCTTTTTATTGATGAGATACAAGAATCCCAGCGAGCCATATCGTCTTTGCGTTATTTTTATGAGGACTATCCCGAACTTCATGTAGTAGCTGCCGGCTCTTTGTTAGAGTTTGCATTGAACGAATTGCCCTCGTTTGGTGTCGGAAGAATCCGTTCTATGTATATGTATCCATTTTCTTTCGATGAGTTTCTTGAAGCACAAGGCCTTAGTATGCAGGTCGACTATAAACGGGATGAAGCGGATTGCGAACATCCCCTTCCGCTATCTTTGCATGAAGAGATGATTTCGCAGCTACGTTCTTTTTATTTGGTAGGAGGGATGCCGGAAGCGGTAAGGGTTTGGGTAGAAACATCTGATTACAGAGAATGTGCCACCGTGCATAATGATATACTGGATACCTACCAGGATGATTTTAAGAAGTATAAATCACGGATATCCCCTTTGATTCTTTCACAGACATTGAAATCGGTCGCCCTGCAAGCCGGAGAAAAGTTTGTTTATGCGCAAGTGGGTGAAAATCTGGGAGGAACAGTTGTGAAAGAGGCCTTGTCCCTGCTCGCACTGGCAGGTTTGGTGATTCCTGTTACGCACACTGCTGCAAACGGTATTCCGTTAGGAGCCGAAATCAATCCGAAATACCGTAAGTATCTCTTTCTTGATATCGGGCTGATGCAATCCTTGCTGGGCGTACAACCGGCGGATATTCTTATTGCCGGTGAAGCGGATTTTGTGAACAAAGGCGGATTATCGGAAATGTTTGCCGGGCTTGAATTGGTCAAGTATGCCGATTATTTGAAAAAGGCGGAATTGTATTACTGGCAACGTATGGAACGGAATGCACAGGCGGAAGTCGATTATGTAATCAGCCGGAAAGGCAAAATCTACCCGATAGAGGTGAAAGCCAATAATTCAGGTTCCATGCAGAGTATGTATAAATTCATAGAGTTGAAAGGATGTGAATATGGAATACGTACCAGCCTTGAACCATTTTCCTCTTATGAAAAAGTGAAAGTCGTGCCCTTGTATGCTCTTTCTAATAAGCTGGTCGAATAATTATTAAGTATTACATCGATTTCCCAATCAAGCAGACAAGCATTGACAGAATATCGAGGCGCACCAAGTGGTTGCGTATCTCGCTGAGGGCTTTGGAAATGTGCTTTTCTACCGCTTTTTCGCTTATTTCCAGGCGGGCGGCTATTTCTTTGTTTCGCAGGTTTTCTTCGCGGCTCATTTTGTAGACTTTCCGGCATTGGGGCGGGAGGGTTTCGACGAAGGAGTCGATTTCGTTTGTGATCTCTTTCAAGAGAAGCGTGTCGTGCTGGTTGTAACTGAGGATTTCGTGGTTGATCAGTTCGTCGATCGTGTCCGCTCCTTCGATGCGTTTTTGCATCAGGGCGGAGTTGAGATAATTGATCGAACGGTTGTAGACAGCGCGGTAGAGATAAGGCTTGATCGGTTCGTCGAAATCAATTTCTTCCTTTTTTACCCAGAGTGCCATAAAGACATCCTGCGTGATGTCTTCCGCAGCCTGCCAGTCGTTGACAAAGCGATAGGCGTAAGTGGTCAGTGCCTGAAAATAGGTATTAAACAGCTGTCCGAACAGAGACATATCGACGACTCTGCTGCGCGGCGTTTTCAGGCTGTTTTCTTCCCGTCCCTTCATAACTTTCTGCTTCTCTCTGAATATTATTTAGCAAAAATAGAATTTTTTTTCAATTCGGGGTAGGGATATTCCCTTTTGTTTTGTGATAGGTATAAAGGATGTAATAAAAGATGTAATAAAAGATGAACGATATAGTACTGAAATATTTGCGCGGTGATGCTTCGGAAGAAGAAAAGGAACAGCTTCTCGACTGGCTCCGGGAGAGTGAGGCGAACAAGCAGGCTTTTTCCGAAATCAGGGACCGTTGGTTGGAAACGGAGGAGACTCCGGTGTCCGACCGGGATTATGTGAAGCAGGCGTTCGCCCGTTTCGCGGCCGAAGTGGAGAAGAAAGAAAAGAAACGGAAGCAGCTCCGTCTGTCTTTCTTTATGAAGGTAGCCGCTTCCGTCGCCCTGTTGCTGGTTTGTTCGTTAGGCAGTTATTTTGCCGGACAAAAGCGGTTCTTCAACCTCTCTCCGGAAGAGCAATTGGTGATGAATCGTGTCATTATGGGAAAAGACAGCAAAGGCTCCGTGACTTTGCCGGACGGAACAACCGCCTGGCTGAATGCTAACAGCGTACTGGTCTATCCGGAGCATTTCCAAGCCGGTAAACGCCAGGTGAAGCTGGAAGGTGAAGGCTACTTTGAGGTCGTACGAGATGAACAGGCGCCTTTCTTCGTCGAAACGGACGGGATGACGGTAAATGTGTTGGGAACTCACTTCAATGTGCGTAACTATAAAAACCGGGAAACAGTCGAGACCGCTTTGCTTTCGGGGAAAGTGGAAGTCTTTTTGCCGGGATTGGATAAGGGAATCATCTTGAAGCCAAACCAGAAGATATCTTGTAACAAACAGAACGGCACTTATAATCTGGCTGAAGTGGACGCCTCCGATTATATTATCTGGATAGGTGACAAACTGGTTTGTACGAACGAAAAGCTGTCGGTTGTCCTGCACCGGATGAAGCATTGGTATAACCTGGATATAGAATGCCGGAAAGGTGTTCCGCTCGATCAGCGCCTGTCGCTGACGATCCGGAAGGAATCGCCGGAAGAAATACTGAAATTGTTAACCCTGATCAGTCCGATCCGTTATACGATCGATGGAGATAAAATAATTATAAGTCCTAAATAATAACGATAAAGAAAATTGCCTATGATCTAAGATTCGGAGAAACATTAAAAAAAATCAGGCAGATGTTACCAGCATCCGCCTGATGTAAACTAAACAAACTGCTCTCAAAGGTGAAAGCGTGAGAGCAAAATGTAAAACTTTAAACATTCAAATGTATGAAAAAAAAGTCCACGTATGGGATTGCCATACCTATTCTTAACATTAATTTATTCAGGAAAATGAAGCTAATACTTTTATTTGTCGCCATTTCCTTCCTCCAACTGTCTGCAGTTGAAAGCTATGCCCAGAATGCAAAGATCAATCTGAGCTTGTCTGATGTGACGCTTGAAGAAGCGATCAAGACCATTGAAGCGAATACGCAGTTTGTATTCTTTTTCAATAACTCGGCTGTCGATATGACGAAACATGTTAACCTCGATGTCAAAAACGGGAATATTAAGGAAGTATTGAACCAGATTCTATCTTCTTATAAATATCGTATAGAAGATAATAAGATCGTCCTTTTGGGCGCTGTACAGCAGGACGGTAAGATTACCGGTGTCGTTTCGGATGCTTTCGGTCCGATTGCCGGTGCCAATGTTGTCGTGAAAGGGACGACGAACGGGACGATTACCGATATGAACGGTAATTTCTCGCTCGATGCTCCGAAAGGCGCCAAACTGCAGGTGTCTTATATCGGCTATATCACAAAAGAACTGACTGTAGGCGACCAGACGAACTATACGATCCAGCTCGCAGAAGATTCACAGGCGTTGGAAGAAGTGGTCGTTGTCGGCTACGGTACGGAAAAGAAAGTGAACGTAATCGGTTCGATTGCTCAGATCGGTAGCGAGAAACTGGAAAACCGTTCGACTCCGCAGCTGTCGAATGCCTTGACAGGACAGATGGCGGGTGTGACCGTTATCCAGCGTTCGGGACGTCCGGGTAATAGCGGCGGCGAAATCCGCGTGCGTGGTGTCGGCACGTTTACCAATGCGGACGACGATAAGGCGGCAACCAAGTCGGATGCATTGGTTCTGATCGATGGTATTCCGGGTAAGCTGAATGATGTCAGCTCGGAAGATGTCGAATCGATCTCCGTGTTGAAGGATGCTTCTACGGCTGCTATCTACGGATCGCGTGCTGCAAACGGGGTTATCCTGGTGACGACGAAGACCGGTCGGGAAGGTAAAGTTTCCGTTGGTTATAACGGATATGTCGGTTTCAATACGCCGACCGCACTGCCTGAGTTTGCGGATACCTGGCAATATGCCACTCTTTATAATGAAGCCGTAGGACGCGAAGCCTATACGCAGGAAGAAATCCAGAAGTTCAGGGACGGAAGCGATCCGGACCATTATGCAAACGCACGCTATCTGGATGAAGTATTCTCACGCAAGGGGTTACAGACCGGGCATGACGTGACGGTGAACGGCGGTAATGCGCAGAACCGCTACATGGTGTCGTTCGGCTACCTGAAACAGAACGGTATCGTGGAAAAGAACGACTACCAGCGCTATAACGCCCGCGTCAACCTGATCAACGAACTCCTGCCGGGATTGAAGCTGACCACCCGTCTCTCGGGTATGTACGGCAACCGGAAGGAACCGATGGCTCCGGGCGGTGACGATGCCGACAATATGTTGGTGCTTATTCAGAAGGCATTGCGTTTCCCCGGCCTGACTCCGACTATTCTGTCAGATGGGACTTTCGGTGCCGGACGTGAATTGCACGGGACGCCTGCCGGATGGATCAAGAGCGATTCTTTCTATGAAAACCCGGAATTTTCGATGAACGCGAATGTCCGTTTGGATTATAACCCGATAAAAGATTTACAATTGTCTGCAATCGGTGCTTATACCTATACGAACTCAGAAGAACGCACATACCGTTCGACCATGAAACTGTCCGGTGACCGTGTGTTAGGTCCTTCCGAGTTGAAACACAAAATGGGAAAGACGATCTATAAGACTTTCCAGGCTACGGCTGAATATAATAAGAAGTTCGGTGGACATTCTTTCGGAATCCTGGCCGGTTATTCCTGGGAGCAGGAAGACTACCGCTATGTGCAGGGCTCACGCGATAAGTTTCCCGGCAACGACCTGCCATATCTGAATGCCGGTTCTCCGGACAACCAGAAGTCTGTCGGTACGGGTAATGCCTGGGCGATCCAGTCTGGTTTCGGCCGTCTCCGCTATAACTTCAACGAACGCTATTTGTTCGAATCGACAGTCCGTTACGACGGTTCTTCCCGCTTCCCGAAAAGCAAGAAGTTCGGTTTCTTCCCCTCTTTAGCTGCCGGTTGGAGACTTTCGGAAGAAAACTTCTTCAAGGAAAACGAATCGTTGGGCTTTATCTCCAACCTGAAGCTGAAAGCATCATGGGGACGCTTAGGTAACCAGAATATCGGTAATTATCCGTATCAGTCGGTATATGAATTAGGCCAGAACTATCCGTTTGGCGATACATATACGCAAGGTGCGGCTGTTACGACAGCTGTCGACCCGACTATCAAATGGGAGGAAACGGAAACGATCGACGGTGGTCTGGAAGCAATTCTGTGGAACGGCCTGTTGAGCGTGAACGCTTCTTACTTCACCCGCCGTACATACGACATTCTGTATAAACCGAGCGGAAGCGTTTCCTCTGTCCTGGGGCAGAAGATTTCGGAAATGAACACCGGAGAGTTGAAGAACTTCGGTTGGGAATTTGAAGTCGGACATCGTAATAAGATCGGTGATGTTTCATATAATGTAAACGCCAACTTGTCTATCATCAAGAATAAGCTGACCACTTTAGGTGTCGGTAACGTAGAGCAGCTCAATGGTTTGGTCGGTAACGGCAGTGACCTGTTTGTCGGTTATCCGATTAATATGTACTACGGCTACCTGTCGGACGGCGTGTTCCTGGATGAGAACGATATTAAAGGTTGGCACGACCAGAGTAAAGTGACACCTAATCCGCAGCCCGGAGACATCCGTTATAAGGATATCAGCGGTCCGGACGGTGTGCCCGACGGTAAGATCGATCCGAACTACGACCGTGTTTACTTGGGTTCACGCATTCCGAAGTTCACGTTCGGTCTGAACCTGGGTGTGGAATATAAAGGTGTCGACCTGTCTGTCCTGTTGCAAGGCGTAGCCGGTGTGACCGGTATGCTTGACGGCTTTGCAGGCTGGGCGTTCAGAGGTGACGGTAATATCCAGAAATGGCAGGCGGAAGGACGTTTCGATCCGGCTAATCCGACCCGCTACCCGGCTTATCCGAGACTGGAGGACTTGAGTAACTCTGTGACTCCGAACATTGTTTCTTCTGATTTCTGGGTACAGGATGCTTCTTATATCCGTTTGAAGAATATCCAGTTGGGTTATTCTTTCCCGAAAAAGATGTTACAGGCGGCCAAGATCACGAATTTGCGCGTGTATGTACAGGCCGAGAATCCTCTTTGCTGGAATAAGTATAAACCAGGATGGGACCCGGAAATCAATACATCCGGAAACTATTATCCGATTTTGGCAACTTATACAATTGGTGTAAACTTTAAATTCTAAAAGTCATGAAACGAATCAAATATTTTATTTTTACCTTGCTGGCAGCAACGACAACTTTCGTATCGTGTGACCTGGACCGGAGTCCGCTGGATAAGTTCGCAGAAGATGTGTTCTGGACCAGCGAAGATAATGCCGAACTGGCTCTGACCGGGGTCTATAAAGGGGAAATCCTGTTTAACTCTCCTGAATATACGCCGACCGACTGGTGGTCGTACGGTGGTTTGATCTTTATGGAGTTTCCGACGGATAATGCTTACGATCGTCGCGGGACGAACTCTAATTTCCATAAGATCTCAAACGGAGCTTTATTGTCGAATAATGCTTATACGGAAGCATATTGGAAGAACTCATATTCCAAAATTGCCCGTTGCAACCGTTTTCTGGAAGGTATCGTCAATTTGAGCGATCCGGCTGTCGTAGCCCGTTTCACGGCTGAAGCCCGTTTTATCCGCGCCGCCCAGTACTTCTATCTGTCCCAGTTCTTCCAGGATGTGCCTTTGGTAACGAAGGTGCTGACGAAGGATGAGGCAAATACGGTGACAAAAACATCGAAAGCGGATATTACCGAGTTTATTATTAAAGAGTTCACAGAAGCTGCCGCCGACCTGCCCCGTTTCAAGGATCTGAAAGGATCTGAAACCGGACGCGCCAACAAACAGGCTTCCCTGGCTTTCCTGGGACGTACTCTGTTGGCAGCCAAGAAATATAGCGAAGCTGCCGCCGCCTTTAAGCAGATTATAGACCTGGGCGACAACGCGATCGATCCGGATTACGCCTCCCTTTTCTTACCGTCAAACGAGAACAGTAGCGAGAATATCTTTTCAACGCAGTATTTGCAGGACCAGGCCGGTAACGCCCTGCCGCAGCATGCTTTCCCCGTAAAAGACGGCGGTTGGTGTCTGATTAACGTGGCAGCCGGTTTGTTTGAAGCCTATCAGTTCAGAGACGGTACGCCGTTTAGCTACGACAGTCCGCAGTACGATCCGGTAAACTTGGGCAAAAACCGGGACCCGCGTCTGGATTATACGATCTATTATAACGGATCGACCTTTAAAGGCGCTGTCTATGACTGCCATCCGGATTCTCAAAGCCCGGATAAGGTGATGGGCGGACAGACCACACAGACCGGTCTGATGATGCGTAAGTATTTCGACGAAACATTCTCCGGCAACCTGAACAGCTACGGTGGAAATGTTCCTGTTATCCGTTACGCAGAAGTCCTGCTGAGCTATCTGGAAGCTAAATTGGAGGCAGGCGAAGGCATTACGCAGGCTTTATTGGATGAAACCATCAATAAGGTAAGAGGTCGTGCATCTGTACAGATGCCGGCAATCACGGAAGTGAATGCCGCAAAGTTGCGTCCTATCCTCCGGAACGAACGCCGTGTCGAACTGGCCATGGAAGGTATCCGCTATTGGGACTTGCTCCGTTGGGGTGTTGCACATGAAGCATTAAATGGCGATATTTACGGCGCTCCTTTCCCCGGCTCGAAACGCGTAAGCGCCAAACCGGACGGAGAAGTGGATAAATACGGCAGATGGTGGGTGAACAGCCGCGCTTTCCGTCAGGATCAGGACTACAAATGGCCGATCCCGCAGTCTGAACAGGATATCAATCCGAACTTGCGGTAAGACATACAAATGATACTTGATACGAGACAAATAAATTATTATCATGAAATCAACAATCATGTTAGGAATAGGGGCCACTTTGCTGGCCTCCTGTTCCGGTAACAAACAAAAAGCAGAAGAGAAAACAACGCCGCAGAAGCCCAACGTTATTTTCCTGATAGCCGATGATATCGGTTATGGCGACCTGAGTTGTAACGGATCGAAGACGATTCACACGCCGAATGTGGAGAAACTGGCGGCGCAGGGTGTTCGTTTTACGGATGCACATGCTGTGGCTGCAACCAGTACGCCCTCGCGTTACTCGTTATTCACCGGGCATTATGCCTGGCGACGGAATGATACGGGGATTGCCGCCGGAGATGCCGGTATGGTGATCCGCCCCGAACAGCCGACAGTTGCCGATATGTTCCGCGAATGCGGTTACACGACCGGTGCGATCGGAAAGTGGCACTTAGGATTGGGTGACAAAACCGGTACACAGGATTGGAACGGCTTTATCACGCCCGGACCGACGGATATCGGTTTCGACTATTCTTATCTGATGGCTGCTACTGCCGACCGTGTTCCCTGCGTCTTTGTGGAGAACCAGCGGATTGTCAATCTCGATCCGAACGATCCGATTGCTGTCAGCTATAAAGAACCGTTCCCCGGCGAGCCGTTGGGAAAGGATCATCCGGAAATGTTGACGAAGCTCAAACCAAGTCCGAACCATGGACATGATATGGCAATCGTGAACGGTATTTCCCGTATCGGTTATATGAAGGGTGGCAAACAGGCTTTGTGGGAAGATGAAAACATTGCAGATAGCATTACGGTTAAGGCAGTCCAGTTCATCGAAAACCATAAGGACGAACCGTTCTTCCTGTATGTCGGAACCAACGATGCACACGTTCCCCGCTGGCCGCATCCGCGTTTCGTGGGCAAGAGCGGCATGGGGCCCCGTGGCGACGCTTTGTTGCAATTCGACTGGACAGTCGGACAGATTATGGATGCTTTGGATAAGGCTGGTTTGACGGAAAACACGTTGATCGTCTTGAGTAGTGACAATGGTCCTGTCGTGGACGATGGTTATGCAGATCGCGCTGTCGAACTTCTCGGCGATCATAAGCCCTGGGGACCTTTCCGGGGTGGCAAATACAGTATTTTCGAAGCCGGGACACGTATCCCGATGGTCGTAAGCTGGCCGGCACAGGTGAAACCGGGTGTTTCGAATGCTTTGGTTTCCCAAGTGGACTTGTATGCTTCTATGGCGAGCCTGATGGGTAAGACATTGGAGCCGGGAGCCGGTCCCGACAGCCAGGACTATTTAGATGCATTCCTGGGTAAAGACCTGAAAGGACGCGATTATGTGGTTGAAGTTGCAGGTGCGCTTTCCGTTTCCGACGGCGAGTGGAAATATATCGCTCCGAGCAATGGTGCTGCTTATCAAAAACTGACCAATATCGAATTGGGAAACAGCAAAGAAGAACAGCTTTACAATCTGAAACAGGATATCGGCGAAAAGAAGAATCTGGCAGCCGAACATCCGGAAATAGTAGCAAAACTGAAAGCTATTTTAGAGAAAGAGAAGGCAAAATAATCTTTTTTGACAAAGTGTGAAAACGCCTGTAGGTAATCTAAAAAACATTCCTACAGGCGTTTTTTCTTTTTTTATCAGGAATAGAGGTTATCTTTGCAAATCATTAGGCAGAAAAAAGAAGGATAATGCTGGGATTGATAAGTAAAGGAATTGTGATAGGTATATTGGTTTCCGCCCCGATGGGTCCGATCGGTATGCTGTGTATACAACGAACGCTGAACAAAGGACGTTGGCACGGGTTTGTCACCGGGTTGGGCGCTGCCCTGTCGGATGTGATCTATGCCGCGCTGACCTGCTTAGGAATGGGAGTGGTCGTGAACTTTGTCGAAGCGAATCAGGCCCCGCTCCAGTTAATTGGTAGCATCGTATTAGGCGTTTTCGGCTATTACATTTTCCAGTCTAATCCCGTACGGAACCTAAAAAAGCGACGGGAAAAAAAGTTATCGTTTACACAGGATTTTATTACAGCTTTTCTTCTTACCTTTAGCAACGTCTTAATTGTGCTGTTATATATCGGTCTGTTTGCCCGCTTCGGTTTTGTCTTGCCGGAACATTCGGTCTGGATGCTGTTAGGAGGCATTGGTTTTATAGGAGTGGGAGCTGTACTCTGGTGGTTCGGGATCACGTATGTAATAGCGAAATTGAAGAAATGGTTTAACGTGCGAGGTATATGGCTATTGAATCGGATTGTGGGATCGGTGATTATTGTGCTGGCTGTTATCGGGGCTGTGTCTGTGTTGCTGACTTCTTATTTCCATTTGCCATTACTCCAAATCTATAATTGAAATGAAGAAACTGAAAGTCCCTTATTTGGCAACGCTGGATGTTCTGGACCTGTCGTCCGTCGGCTTTTTAATGGAGAGCAAGGCCCAGCGAGAGTATATTGACGTGATTAACTGGGAAGAATATCCCTATAAGCCTATCGTGGCATTCGATATAGCAAGGTCGGATGTCAATTTGTATATCCGCTATTTTGTAAAAGGGAACTCCCTGAAAGCGCTCCATGAGGTAGACGGTTCGCCTGTATATACGGACAGCTGTGTCGAGTTCTTTATGAAACGGGTGGATGACCACAACTATTACAACTTCGAGTTTAACTGTATCGGTACGTGCGACGCATCACATCGCGAATCCCGTGATGTCAAACAATCTCTGTCGCCGGAAGAATACGCTTCTATCCGCCGTTATTCCACTATGGAACATACTGCGTTTCCGGAGAAATTAGGTGTGCATGCTTGGGAGCTGGTCGTCTCAATCCCTTTCCGTGTGATGGGACTCGATCCGGAAAACCTGCCGGAAAAGATTATGGGCAACTTCTATAAATGTGCGGATGATACCGAATTTCCGCATTTCGTCAGCTGGAGCCCGATCGATCTGCCGTCGCCCAATTTCCATTGTCCGGGATTCTTCGGGGAAATCTATTTATAGTGTCTGTGTCCTGGCGGGCTTGACCCGCCATCTCATCTTAATCATTGTCAGTTTAGTATGAGGTTGCGGGTCAAGCCCGCAATGACACGCTAAAGCGTTAGAACTTACTTTTGATACATTATCATTTTCGATACTTAAAACAGATAATGCAGATCAACATTATGGGATTTCGATACTGAAATGCGATAATGTTGATCTGCATTATTATTTTGCACCGGTACGGTTTAGAGCTTTACTTCCGAGATACTGGCATTGCCCTCAGTCATCACGATGCGGATATCGCTGGCGGTGGTGCCTTTGAACCGGTATGTCTTCAATTCGTTAGTCGCATCGACTGTTCCTTCGTAAACAGTCAGGAACTGGCCTCCGCCACCGGATAGCTGGATTTCGAATTTGGCATCTTTGCTTTTTTCTTTCCAGGCAATCGCTATGCTGTTGGGTGAAGCGTTGTTTTCGAGTGCGAAGGTGATGTATTCCCCTTCATTGGCTTTCCAGGCTGTGGACAGGTTTCCGTCCAGGACTAATGCCGCTGTCTCCTGTGATGAACTGGCAATTACTGATTTCTGCTGATGGGATGAGGCGGGTGAGGCAGCCTGTTCTTTCCCGTATTCTACCACCGTGAAACGGTCGTTCAGGCGGATGTCTTCGGAAGAGGCTCCGACCATTACTTTGAAATCTCCCGGTTCGACAACCCAGTGGTTATCGCTGTTCAACAGTTGCAGGTCGCGCGGCTCGATGGTGAAGGTCACCTCTTTTGTCTCACCCGGATTCAGATGGATGCGGTCGAAGCCACAAAGGTTTTTTTCGTAAGTCGTGACGGAGCTGATGACGTCACGTACATATAACTGTACGACTTCATCGCCGGCGCGTTTACCCGTATTGGTCACTTTGCAGCGTACGGTGACCGGTTGGATCTGCGTAACGACAGACGGCTGGATGGATATGTCCGAATATTCGAATGTCGTGTAGCTCAACCCGTAGCCGAACGGATATAGCGGGCCGTTTACGCGGGACATATTGCCGTTCAGCCCCTTGTTTCCTCCTCCGTCGATCTGTGCGTTCGGCTTGGTCGGGAAATTGAAAGGAATTTGTCCGACTGTTTTCGGGAAGGTCACGGTCAATTTACCGCCCGGATTGTAGTCCCCGAACAGGGCGTCTGCAATAGCCGTACCGCCTTGCGAGCCCGGATACCAGGCTTCGAGGATAGCCGGAACATATTTGTCCGCCCAGTTGATCGAGAGCGGGCGTCCGTTAATCAATATCAGCACGACCGGTTTGCCAGTCGCGGCAACCGCCTGAAGCAAGTCGAGCTGTCGGCCCGGCAGTTCCAGGCTGGAACGCGATTTGTTTTCTCCGCAAGTACGGCTGCTACCGCCGAGCACAACGACTGCGACGTCGCTCTTCCGGGCGTTTTCGACCGCTTTGTCTATTTCACTCTGCTCTTCGCTTGTCAACGGGTAGCGGTATAATTCCGATTCCGGCCAATTGGCGTCTACCAGGTCGCAGCCTTTGGTGAAAAGCACTTCCGTTCCCGGTTTCACTTTCTTTTGGATGCCTTCTAATACGGTTGTCACCTCTACGGCCAACGGGCCATAGTGCGTCAAGGCATAAGCTCCTTCGTCGGCGTTCGGGCCGCATACGGATATCTTGGAAACGCTGTTTATATCCAATGGAAGGACAGCATTTTCGTTCTTCAGCAAAACAAGCGATTCTTTGGATGCCTGCAAGGCTACCTGCTGGTTCTCGGCGCTGTTCACCTCCTTGTCCGCCTCTTTCAAGTCGATCTGGTAAGGCTGGTCGAACAGTCCGACGAGGAATTTCACGCGCAGGATGTCGCGTACACGGTCGTCGATTGTCGACATCGGGATGGCTCCTTCTGCGATCAGCTCACGCAACGGCAGCACGTAGGAATCCGGCGAGCGGAACGTGCAACGTATGTTCAACCCCGCCAATACGCTTTGCAGGACGGATTCTTTCATATCGGCCGCCGTCCCGTGCTTCGAGAAAAGGTATTCGACCGCGTCGCTGTCCGAGACGACATATCCCCGGAAGCCGAACTCGCCGCGCAAGCGTGTCGTCAGCCAGTAATAGCTGCTCTGGATCGGGAAACCGTCGTAATCGTTATAAGCGCTCATCACGCCCAGGATGCCGGCTTCCCTGATTACCCGCTTCCAGGGGTAGACATGGATCATCTCCACCTCGCGCGGTGACATCTGCGGATCTACGCGCGCCATTCCTTCGCGTCCGCCTTTATTATTGCTGTAGGCAATGTAATGCTTGGATGTGGCAGCCACCTGGTAGTCGGTCTGCATTCCCTTTGCCATCTGTATGCCTAATTCGGCAACGAGATAGGGGCTTTCGCCGTAGACCTCTTCATAGCGTCCCCAACGCTGGTCGCGGCCGACGTCGAGGATCGGAGCGTAGACATTCGTATATCCTAACAGACGGCCTTCGCGTCCGGTGATATAGCCGACTTTGTGGATCAGGTCGCGGTTCCAGGTGTGTCCTAATCCCAATTGTGTGGGGAAGTTGGTCGCGATATAGCTTTCCACACCCCGGATTCCTTCGTTGGTGAAATCCGTCGGGATGCCGAGCCGCGTCTCTTCGATGAAGAAACGTTGTACTTCGTTGAGTGCCCACGCATGGCGCGATGCCGGCCAGATGTATGGATTGTCGGAAGGCGGAAGTCCCCATTGTTGGAAACCGTTCAGGTGTTCGTCGATTGCGCCCATGCCGTCTTTCCAGAGCTGGTTCTTCCATTCCGGCGTCGGCAGGTCGTCTTTCAGCACCCGCTTGTAGCCGTAGAGCGTCACCATCTGGCAGGTCTTTTCTTCGACGTTCATTTGTGACAGAAGGTCCTCGATACGTGCATCGATCGGTGCCGTGGGGTCTTCATATACATCCTTTTTCCCGTTTTTGTTGAAGTCGATCCAACCGTTCCGGTAAATGGATTTGTTCGTTAATTTGTAGGTGTCCGGTATCCGGATTTCCTGTTGTGTTTTGTTTTGTGCCAGTGTGCAGAATGCCCCCGACAGGACAATGCACGACGCAATGGCGGCAAGTCTGTTTTTCTTCATGGATTATAATTTGATGTCGTTCAGTTCTACTAATTTGTTAACAATGGCGTACACGGTCAGACCGCTGGCACTATGGATTTGCAGCTTCCGGGCAATGTTTCGGCGGTGTGTGACGACAGTATGCGTGGAAAGGAACAGGCGGTCGGCGATCTCGCGGTTCGTCATTCCCTTGACAACACAGACAACGATTTCCTTTTCGCGTGTGCTGAGTGTTTGTTGTTCTTCGTTCTCGGTCTCTTCAGCCGGTGGCGTGTGGAGAAGTTCCAGTTTATGGCGCAGCTCGTCCGGACTGTCGTATATGCTGATCTGTTCGTCGTAAGGGCGGAGCAGCGTGTGATCGGCGACGGCATACAGCAGGGCGATGCATTTCATCTCCGTACAGCCCGCCTCTTCCTTGATCTGTTGCAGGGAGAAACAGCCCGGAATCGCCGGGTTGATGACCAGCATGTCGGGCCTGTGCGAGCGAAGCGTTTCCTGCAGAAGCTCCATGGTGGCAATTTCAACGACCTGGATGCGGAAGCCGGGAAGCCGTTTCAACACCGTTTCCAATCCGCTTCGGATGATAGCGGACGGATCGGCAATAGCTATCGTTAATAAGGTACTCATCGGATCACTTGATTGTTTTTTCCAATGCCAGGATCGCCGGCACGAAAAGATAGTCCTCGACGTGATTATGGGAAGCCAGATCCTGTTCGGTCGCAAAGATATCGAACAAGACGCTGTTCAACAGGTTGCTGCCTGGCCCCGGATAATATTTGATCAGGATATTTTTGAGTTCGATAATCTTCATCTCGATCTGGTCGTGATGTTTACGGAAGATCGTGATATTGTATTTCGGGTCCTTTACGCCCTTCAACAGCCCCTTTACATACGGGAACACCGTTTTCTCTTCGTAGGACATATGTTTGTTGACCTCTGCGGCATAGTCGTCAAAGAATTTGGTAATGACGAAAGCCACGTCTGACGGACAATCCATAATGGCATCCGTCAGTTTGCGGCGTATATGCGGCAACCGGAAATCCAGAAAATAGGCATGCGCGTTATGCAGATAAGTGATCAAAGCCTCGATAGACAGGCATTTGTCAATATTAGTCATCGGTGCCGAAACATCTTCCGTCAGAAAGTTCACGACGGCGAGGAACGTGCAGGGATCGACGCCGTTCTGCCGGCATACCTCTCCGATGTTCTTTTCTCCGAATCCGAGTGCGATGCCGAAGCGGCTCATGACAAGCACCATCGGATAGTTCTCGCAGATCAGATCGCTCATTTTGTCGGTTTCCCGATATTTACCATTCTTATACATAGGCTTTTTTCTCTCTTGTCTTGGTGTTTGAATAGCCCAAAGATACATAAAAAATAGATTCCGCAGGCAGCGCTTACGAAATTAGTAAATTCGGAATACCAAGTAGTTTCAGCCGGAAAAATATTTGAAACTAAAGTTTCAGAAAGATTCTTGCTTTGAAACTAAAGTTTCATGCCGATGGAACTAAAGTTTCCTCGGACGAAAATTTAGTTTCCTGCCGTGAAACTTTAGTTTCGACCGCAGACACTTTAGTTTCGCGTCGGGAAGCAAATGATCAGCCTGTTTTTGGAAAAATATCCGTCTTGAATAGGGGCTAAAAAGGGCCTTTTTAGGCGGTTATCCGCGAAAAAGCGTTTTTTTACATTTTGGCGGTTTTCGTAATTGGTTGATTAATAGCAATGTAATACATTATATAATGTACGCGTAGAAGGGCTGTTTTAGGGGGTAAAATGGGGTGTGAAATTGAATGTAAGACGTTGAATTATAAAAAGATAGGAAGCCGTTTGGAAATGACTAATGAAAACGTACGTTTTCGTTAGTCATTCTACTCATCCCACATAATCTACTATACTTCAATTATTTACAGCTGCTTTTCACCCGGTTTTCACATGAAAATTTAACGATTCTTTCGTCGTCCTGTTTTTATTTATCCCTCTGTTTGTCAATGTTTTATATTTTTTGGTTTTCTTTGATGTAATGGTCATTTCCAGGAGTTTTCCGGGAAACGCAAACGCAAGTGTCCTTTTTTGTTAATTACCAGCGCATCTATTTAGCTTTTTTAGATTCCAAATCTCCAATAGCAGATTCCATGCCCATGAAAATCTGATTGCATGAGCATGGAATTTCGGATGGATGGGCATGGAAACTATTTTTGATTTCCAGAGAGGGAAGGCTTATTGTATAAAACGCTTTTTTCACCTTCGGAAGAGGTCCGAAATCAAATAAATGTTAATCCACTTTTCAGCCGCCAAAAAGGGGCTTTTTCCTCTTTTCCGGGAGTTTTTTGCCGGGAAGTCAACCTTTATTTCATTTTCCCGGAACTTTATCGCCCTGAAGACGGTCGCCATACCCTATGAAGACGGTCATCATTCAAATGAAGACGGTCGCGAGGGCGATAAAGACGGTCGTCGTGGCGACAAGCCCCCAAAACTTCTTTTGGATATTTGGAGCGCGGTCCGTTTTATTTTGAAATAATCGATTCTCCGGGAGTTAAGGTTTATCACATTGTCAGCGTTTCCGATTTCCGGTAATCAAATTGCACGTTTTCCGGAATGGGCTGCGCACCTCATTCTATCTGTTGTCATCCGTAAAGGCCAAAAGCGCGAAAAGAGTCAATTCAAAATCGATCAAGATTTCGGATGAAATAGAAAAATGGCCAAAAAGGGGGTTATTGTATTTTGCGTTTAATATATAAAGAAAAATAAACACGTGAAAAAAGGCGGAAGCCTTATAACAAAAAAGAAGCCTTTCTTCACAGAGAGGCCTCTTTTTTATACTGGAAATAACCAATAAAAACTTTCCAATACGTTTAATCATCTTATATGCTTACATAATTAGCAAAAGGTTTTGATACAGCGATTATACTAATAGTGTTACTTTCTTAATGACATTGCAAAGATACGGCCACTTTACAGCCTCCACAATACCTATATATGAGTAAAAAAACGCCATTGTCTACCTACTCGAGGTGATATTCAAACAAAATGAAGACTAAAAACCGGATAATACCTACAAATAGGTAACAAGAAACCCTTTTTACCTACTAATTGCGATTGCGCACCGTCCGTAACCCCTCTAATTTTGCCCAAAATTTTAAAACGCAATGAAAAGATTAGCAAATTTTCTAACTTTAGCAATCTGCGCCTGCGGCCCGTTGATGGCACAGGAAAGCGATATGAGCTCTACCGTTAAAGCAAAAGAACTTTACAACGATTACCAGAAATTCCGTTTCGGCGGCTACGGGGAAATGGCGGCAAGTTATATGGATTATGACTTCAACCGTTTCAAGAACCCGGACGGTTCGCAGCGTTATAACAGGGGAAGCATCTCGATCCCCCGCTTTATTCTTGCTTTCGATTACAAGTTTTCGCCCAAATGGGTGTTGAGTTCCGAAATAGAATTTGAATACGGAGGGACAGGAACAGCCCGCGAGATCGAATGGTATGAAGAAAACGGGGAATATGAAACTGAAATAGAAAAAGGCGGGGAAGTGGCGTTGGAACAGTTCCACATTTCTTACCTGATGGACAAGCATTTCAATATGCGGTTCGGCCACATGATCGTGCCGGTCGGGCTGACCAATACGCACCACGAACCGCTTAACTTCTTCGGCGTTTACCGCCCGGAAGGAGAAACGACAATCCTGCCCTCCACCTGGCATGAAACGGGTATCGCTTTCTTCGGCGACTTGTGGAATTTCGACTACGAACTGCAAATGGTTTCGGGCCTCGACCCGCAGGGATTCCGCAGCGAGGACTGGATCAGCAACGGCAAACAGGGCGCATTCGAAGTCAGCAACTTCACCAGCCCGGCATTCGTGGCACGCCTCAACTACAACGGGACAAAGAAGATACGCGGCCTGCGCGTAGGCGCATCCGTCTACTACAACCAGACGGCCAAGAACGGTTCGAAACCGACACGAAATATCAACTCGGCAACAGGCAAACACTACAAATTTCCGGTAACGATCGTGACGGCGGATGCCGAATACAAGAGCCCGAACCAGAACCTGATTGCACGGGCAAACTTCGTGTGGGGGCATCTGGGTGAAAGTGCGATCCTGTCGGAAATCAACCGCAAATCGTCATCCGCATCCGGCTACCCGACCAAACCGGTTGCCGAAAAGGCAGTAAGCTATGCAGGCGAAGTCGGCTACAATATCGGCTCTTTCTTCGGAGGCAAGGCGCCGCGCATCTATCCGTTCGTGCGGTATGAATATTACAACCCGATGGAAGATGTCGAACCGAACAAAGGACAATTGGCAGACAAACGTTTCCAGTCGTCCGTGATCACAGCCGGCCTCAATTATTATCCGCTGCCGAACCTGGTCGTCAAAGCGGACTATTCCAACCGCAACATCGGATGGGGCGACTACAATGCAGAAAATACAGTCTCCATAGGAATCGCCTATATCGGTTGGTTCATTAAGAAATAAAGCGTGTTAAATCATTTAATTACAGACAAAATGAAAAAAAGTAACTTTTTTACCTTAATGCTGATGGGATGCAGTTTGTGTTTCCTGCCCGCATGCAGCGACAACGATGATCCTGATAACGGAAAAACAGAACCTCCCGTAGGAGGTTGGACAATCAAAACGATAGACCAGTGTCCGGATTCCGGCGAAAAGCTGACGGATGCACAGATGGATGCGGTTGTGGAAACCTTCGTAGACGAAGTGGCACTTCCTACCTATAAGACAATGGTCGACAATATGAACAAGTTGCAACAGGCCGTAGACGCTTTCGCCGCCAGCCCGAACGACAATGCGCTGGAAGAGGCTTGCACCGAATGGCGTAATGCCCGTATCTATTGGGAGCAAAGCGAAGCCTTCCTTTTCGGTCCGGCAGACCTGGAATCGTTCGACCCCAGTATGGACAGCTGGCCGTTGGACAAGAACGGTATCGACCAGATCATCAAAAACGGGAACTGGGATGCGATCGAAGGAAGTGTCGATGAATCCGAAACGGCAGAAAACCCAGCCCAGAACCTGCGCGGTTTCCACACCGTCGAATATCTGCTGTTCAAAGACGGAAATGCCAAAAAGGCTGCCGACCTGTCTGCAAACGAAATCATCTATCTGCAAAAAGCGGTAAAGCACCTGGTGAATGACGGTACAAACCTCTACAAAGCATGGAAAGACGGTCTGGGAGACGAAGATGTTCCGACCTCTTATGCCGAAGCGATGAAGAAGCATGACGGGACTTACACGTTGTCGAGTGCAAATGCCGCACTGGAATTGATGCTGAACGGAGGCAACGGCATGGCAGCCATTGCCAACGAAGTCGGTGAATCGAAAATCGGCGTTCCGGCAGACGATTATGCCAAAGATGCGGCAGCCGGAAAGTTCGGCGAAGACAACAGCGGCGTGCTGGGCGTCGAATCGTGGTACAGCTGGAACTCATTGGATGACTATGAAGACAATATCCAGAGCATCCGCAACTGCTATTACGGCGGACACATGACAACTTCATTCGGAGAAGACGACCACTACACTTACGACGAAGAGAACCCGGGCGGCATCTCGAAACTGGTCAAGGTGATCAACCCGGCACTGGATTCACTCGTTATGGTCCAAATCGACAAGACAATCGAGGCGATCCGTGCGATCCCGGCTCCGTTCCGTAACAACCTGGATGCTCCGGAAGTAACGCCAGCCCGCGAAGAATGTGCAAATCTGAAAACATTATTAGACAAAGTTAAAGCTAAGTTCCAGGATTAAGAGCTGATAATCAATATGACAAGATATCAATTTCTTTCGGGTAAATTGACTATCATCCTTGTATTCGCTTTCTGTTGTTTCGGGTTGTGCCAGAGCTGTACGACCGAAGACGACGTCAGCGAATACAGCGGGATAATCAAACCGAACGGGAAAGCGGCCTTGGAAAAAGAACTTTCGGCAGGCCGCTCCACGATTTTCTCCAATGCGGCGGATGCCTACGACACCGATTCCTACTGGGTCAGCGAAAACCAGGAACTGTCGAGGCGTTTCAACAAAGGAGATGACTTGTATGACAGCGCTTACGGCATAGACGACGGTTTAGGCCCTCTCTACGGAGGATATTCATGCGGCAGTTGCCACAAAGGGACGGGACGCACACGGCCGGCTATTGCCGACGGCGGTTCCGGCTCGGGTTTCTCTTCCATGCTGATTTATATCAGCCGGAAAACAGGCGGGTATATACAGGAATACGGACGTGTCCTGCATGACCAGAGCATCTACGGGACGAAAGCCGAAGGGAAGCTCAAGATAACGACAACAGCGCAGAAGTACAGCTTTCCCGACGGGGAAGAGTACGAGCTGGTAACCCCTCACTACCGGATAACCGAATGGTCGGCAGACAGCATCGCGCCGGAAGACCTGCGCATCTCTGTCCGTATGCCTCTGCGGCATGTCGGGATGGGACAGATGATGGCATTGGACCTCGACCAGTTGCAGGAACTCGCCAAGCAAAGCAACTATCCGGAATATGGCATCAGCGGACGGCTTAATTACGTCACGGAAAAAGGGCGGTACGGCATCGGACTGTCCGGCAACAAGGCCAACCACCAGGATTTGACAGTCGAGTTAGGCTTCTCGTCCGACATGGGTGTCACCAACGACCGCTTTCCGCACGAAGTGGGCGAAGGACAGCCGCAGATGATGGGGAATGCCTACTCCGGCGTAGAAGTATCGACGGAAGATATGGCAAACGTAGACCTCTATATGCACTGCGTCGGAGTACCGGCACGGCGTAACGTGACCGACCCGGTTGTCATCAAAGGCGAACAGCTGTTTTACCAGGCCAAATGCCATTTATGCCATGCCGTGACTTTACATACACGGCCCAGAGGCGTATCTCTGCTGGACGGCTGGACGGAACTGACGCAACTCGGCAACCAGGTCATCCACCCCTATTCGGACTACCTGCTGCACGACATGGGTGTCGAACTCGGTGACGACTATCCGGCCGGACTGGCAAGCGGCAACGAGTGGCGCACGACTCCGCTCTGGGGGCTGGGATTGCAGGAGGTTGTCAACGGGCATACCTATTACCTGCACGACGGACGCGCCCGCAACCTGACGGAAGCAATCATGTGGCACGGAGGTGAAGGAGCCGCTTCGCGCACACTGTTCTCACGTATGTCGAAAGACGAACGCGCAGCCCTGCTCCAATTTCTAAAAAGTTTATAAATACAGACGCACACATACAAAGACGATGAAACAAAAAAAGATACTTACATTGGCGACAGCCGCACTATGCAGCCTCCTTGCCCTTCCGGCTATCGCCCAGGAAACAGAAAAGAAGATAGACGACAAATATGTAGAAAACGACGTCGTATCGTTAGCCGGGAAAAAAGGGTTCTCCTTCACGACCAAGGCGGGCGACTTCTTGCTGAAACCATACGTTTTGGTACAGACTTGCGCCACACTGAACGAATATGACGACCAGGGGCTGGAAAGCTATTATGCCAAAAACATCGCAAACACGGGCTTTGCCGTTCCCAATGCCATTTTAGGATTTACAGGAAAGGCGTTTGACAAGGTGACGTTCAACCTATCCATCAATGCGGCTAAAAGCGGCGGCGCACTGCTGCAACAAGCCTGGTTCGACATCGCTCTGAAAGACGAATTCCGCATCCGGGCCGGGAAATTCAAAACGCCGTTCATGCACGCTTACCTGAGCACGCTGGGCGAAACGCTTTTCCCCGTACTGCCCTTCTCCGCATCGGCCTCCATCCTGTTGCCGTATGACATCAACTATGCCGTGCCGGGCTTTGCCACCGGTTTCGATCTCGGCGTACAGCTGCACGGGACGCTCGACAACAGATGGAACTACCAGGTCGGCGTCTTCAACGGAACAGGCATCAACGTCAACACGGCCACCAAGACGAACACCGACGACCATAGCTGGCTGCTCTCCTTGCTCTATGCCGGACGCCTCGCCTATATGCCGATGGGACAGATGCCAGCTTCGCAGGGAGATCCGGAAAACCTGAACGACAACAAGATGCAGATCGCCGTCTCGGCCTCCTACAACGCAGAAGCCGAATATCTCAGCAGCAGCGACACACGTGTCGGACTGGAATTTGCCTGGATGATCAACCGCTTCTATTTCGCTGCCGAAGGATATTTCATGAATATGCATTTTACCAAGATCATGAACAAGGCCGACGAGAACTTCTGGGCGGCATACGTACAGGGCGGATACTTCATCACCCCCAAACTGCAAGGCGCATTGCGTTATGACTTCATGGACCGTAACGGGACGAAGAAGGGCGGTTTGCTGAACATGCCGGCCGTCGGCGTAAACTACTACTTCTTCAACAATAACCTGAAGTTGCAACTTATGTACCAGTATCTCGGACGTTCCGGACACGACACGCAAGCCGACCGCGACGCCTCTGCTATCGGACTTGCCCGCAACAGTGCTACCGCCATGTTACAATTTACATTCTGACAAGATGAGACGAATGATATCCCTAAAAAACGGAGTCCTGCTTTTCCTTGCCGCCCTCTTGCTGGCAGCTTGCGACGAAGGGAAAATATATCCGGAGGAAACGCCGGTCGACCTGGGCCGGACGGCAACCGTAAACGTCCGGTTCAAAGGACTGGGGGCATGGCCAAAAAAGAATTACCTGTCGCTCGTCGCCCTCGGAGACAATTCGGATACGCCGACGCAGAACAAGCGTTTCTCCAAACCGGTCAACGCAGACAAGACAATCTCCGTCACACTGAACAACCTGAAGGACGACACGCGGAAAATCTGCATTGCCGTCGTCAGTAACGGGTTGGACATCGTCTATACATATTATACGTACGAAGTAGACAAGTCCGGCGATAATATCGTCATCGACGTGGACGCGTTGGAGTTGGCCAGCTACGACAGAATCCAAGAGCAGGTGTTCGACGCGAACTGCATAGCCTGCCACGGAGGAAGCACGCAGGTCGCCGGAAAGCTGAACCTGACACGCGATAAATCCTATGCGGCACTGGTGGATGTGGAAGCGCCCCTTTCGCCGGACAAGAAGAAATATGTAGACCCGGGCAATCCGAACAACAGCTATCTGCCGGAAATACTGGAAGACAACGACTATCATAAGGACATGTTCAACAGTACCGGCAAACAGGAAGTATTAGCGCTTATCAAAACCTGGATACAGGAGGATGCCCCTAATAATTAAACGTACCGACACATGACATTGACAACAAAAACATACGAACACGACACCATACACGTTCAAATTTGTTCTTTCACAGGAAAAGGAGGAGTGGCGGAATATCAGTTACTGATGTCCGTCACCGATCCTTGCCTGTCTTTCTGCAGCCAGTTGGAAAACCTGCAAAAAGCATACGCCAAAGCAGTGACGGAAGAATTGCCGACCCACGCAATGGCCGTATTCCGCCGCTACTTCCTGAGCGATGCAGCCAACCAGGCCGACCTGGTCACGGAATGGGAATGCGAGAACTCGTGCTGCCCGCTCTCGATCGTGCAGCAGGCTCCCCTGAACGGCAGCAAGATCGCGCTCTGGGCTTATCTGCAGACGGAGATGAACGTGCAGAACTGCAATAACGGACTGGCGGAAGTCTCGCACAACGGCTACCGTCACTTCTGGGAAGGCGGAGCGGCCAACAAGGCTTCCAACTCCGAATATCAGACGCGTCTGCTACTCAACAATTACATCCTGCTACTGACGGAAGAACGTTGTACGCTCGCTGCCAACTGCATCCGCACCTGGTTTTTCGTCCAGAACGTGGACGTCAACTATTCCGGCGTAGTAAAAGCGCGCAAAGAGGTCTTCATCACCCAGGGATTGACGGAGAAAACACACTATATCTCCAGTACAGGAATAGAAGGACGCCATGCCGACCCGAACGTATTGGTTCAAATGGACAGCTACGCCGTCGACGGCCTGCAACCGGAGCAAATCCGTTTCCTCTACGCCCCTACCCATCTCAACCCGACCTACGAATATGGGGTGACTTTCGAGCGGGGGACAGCCGTAACCTACGGTGACCGGAAGCAGATATTCATCTCAGGAACGGCCAGCATCGACAACAAAGGCGAGATCGTCTATCCCGGCGACATCGTAAAGCAGACGCAACGGATGCTGGAGAACATCGAAGCCCTGTTGCAGGAGGCCGGAGCCGGAATGGATGATATCACGCAGGCAATCGTTTACCTGCGCGACCCGGCGGACTACCAGGTGGTCAGCCAATACATAGAAAACCACTATCCGTCACTCCCCCACCTGATCGTACACGCACCTGTCTGTCGCCCGGGCTGGCTGATCGAGACGGAATGTATGGCGGTCATACCGGCAGATGCCCCGCAATTTGCATGCTTATAAAAACCTAAAATGATAAAAGATATGGGAAACATGAAGAACGGAAAATACAGGGAAGCGGACAAGATGAGCGACCTGATATGCGAGAATTATCCGATGGTTCTTGTGATGAGCCGCTTCGGGATCGACCTGGGGTTCGGAGAGAAAAACATCGGGGAAGTATGCCGGCAGAACGAAATCGACACGCTTACTTTCCTGACTGTCGTCAACTTCCTGACGGATGCGGAAGCGGTTCCGGTTGCCGGCTACAACAAGGATATATCCATCTCCTCGCTTATCACCTACCTGCACAATGCGCACGACTACTTCCTGAACTTCCGACTGCCCCATATCCGCCATAAACTGACAGAAGCGATCGCGAGCTGCCCGAAAGACGTGGCCTACGTGATCCGCCGCTTCTTCGACGAATATGCAGAAGAAGTGCACAAGCATATGTCGTACGAGGAAAAGACCGTTTTCCCCTACGTCCGCAACCTGCTGAAAGGGGAAAAAGACCCGAAATATAACATCTCCATCTTCCGCAAGCGGCACGACCAGATCGAGGGAAAGATTACGGAACTGAAAAACCTGCTTCTCAAATACTATCCGGGGCCGGACAGTAACCTGCTCAACAGTGTCTTGTTCGATATTTTTGCTACCGAACAGGATCTGGCTTCTCACAACCGTGTAGAAGACTATATCTTCGTACCCGCTATCTTGTCTTTGGAAAAACAATAAAAACAACCGATCATGTCCACAAATATAAAAATAGCGATAGCCGAACCCTCCGCCATCATCCGGTGCGGACTGGAAACGCTGCTGAAACGATTACCCGGATTCCGCATCCAGATATCGGAAATAACAGCGGCAGACTGTCTGACGGAAGGCTTACGCATCTATAAGCCGGACATTCTGATTATCAATCCTTGCTTGCCGGGAAGCACGAACTTCCAACATCTGAAAGAGGAATGCGGATGCCCGGATATGAAATGTATTGCCCTTATATATAACGTATGCGATCCGGTTCAACTCCATGCCTACGACGACCAGATATCGGTCTACGACAGCACCGACGAATTGAGACATAAGCTGGAACGGCTCAACGCCGAAGAGATTCCGGAGACAGAAGGGGAAAGCGACGACCAGCAGACGCTCAGCGGACGCGAAAAGGAAATCGTGGTCTGCGTGGTGAAAGGCATGACAAACCGGGAAATAGCCGACAGGCTTTATCTCTCCACGCATACCGTCATCACCCACCGCCGGAACATCGCCCGTAAACTGCAGGTACACAGTGCAAGCGGTCTGACCGTTTACGCGATCGTCAACAAATTGATCGCGCTAAAGGATTTGAACAACTGATATTTTCCTTATCTTTACGATCAACTGCAAAAACACAACATTTATGGACCTGATAAGGAAAACATACGACACTACGGAGGTGCAGATCACCTCTTTTCAATCAACCAAAGGTATCACGGAATACCATCTTCTCTTCCGGCAGACGGATTGCATGGAGGATTTCCACGCTCAATTACAACAGATACAAGAAGCCTACGCGCGTTGTGTAACCGAACTGCCGGGTAATCCGGTTGCCGTTTTCCGGCGTTATTTCCTGAGCGACGTGACCAACCAGACGGACGAGCTGATGGAACGGGAACGCCTTTCCCCCTATTGTGCACTTTCCATTGTGCAGCAGGCGCCGATGAACGGGACAAAGATAGCTTTGTGGGCCTGGCTGCAAACGGGTGTGCAGACACAGGTCTTGCCAAGCGGGTTGTTCGAAGCGCGCCACAGCGCATACAGCCAGCTTTTAGGCGCCAACCAATGCAACAGAGCCGCCAATTCGGAATATCAGACGCGCCTGATTTTCCGCGATTACATCATGCAACTGACGGATGCCGGATGCACACTGGCAGCCAACTGCCTGCGGACCTGGATATTCGTTCAGAATGTAGACGTAAACTATCCGGGCGTAGTCAAAGCCCGCAAAGAGGTGTTTGCCACGCAAAACCTGACGGAAGAGACACATTTCATTGCCAGCACGGGAATCGAAGGGCGCTACGTCGACCCGATGGTATTCGTCACGATGGACACATATGCTGTTTCGGGTATCTGTCCGGAGCAAATCCAATATCTGTACGCTCCCGATCACCTGAACCGCACGTATGAATACGGCGTCACCTTCGAGCGAGGAACCGCCGTCACGTATGGCGACCGCCGCCATATCTTCATCTCCGGTACGGCCAGCATCGACCGCTACGGCGAAATCGTCCACCCCGGCGACGTCATGCAACAGGCTTCCCGCATGATCGAGAATATCACCGCCCTCCTGCAAGAAGCCGGCGCCACCCTCGACGACATCATGCAAGCCGTCATCTACATCCGCGACACAGCGGACTATGCACGAGTCAAGCAATATCTGGATAAAAACCATCCGAATCTCCCTCATATCATCGTCCGCGCCCCTGTCTGCCGCACCGGTTGGCTGGTAGAAATGGAATGTACGGCGGTAACGGACAAAGGGGATGAAAGGTTTGCGGCGTTATAAGTAGTATTAATGTCAAAGGATCGTCTGCTGGTTTAGCAAGGTATTTACTTGCTTTTCCAGCTTTGGCAAATCTTTACTGATAACACCCCAAATAATGACATTATCAACCTTGTCATAACCATGTATCACAAAGTTTCTCAGATCTACAATCTTCCGGGCATTATCTATAGCAATATCAGGATCCAAATCAAGAAGATGGTTGGCTGCTTCTCCGATGATCTCTAACTCACGCTCCACAGCACGTCGTAAAAGTTTATTCTGTTCATAGGCAAGAAAGTCCCTTTTCTCTCCCAGATACTCATAAATCGACAGAATAGACTGCTGCATATCGTACAGATACTTTTGAATATTACGCCCCATATATCAATTTCTTACTTTGTTCTATATCTGCAATAAAAAAGGGATTGGAAAGAGAGCGCTGGGTGACCAAATCTATTTTTCTCTTAAACAGTTCAACAAGTTTCTCCCTCAAAGAGAAATAATTATCTGTATATTCTTCAATTGAAATATCAGGCTCAAACTCTATCAGTAAATCAATATCACTATGTTCCGTAAATTTATGAGTATTGACAGACCCAAAGGAATACAAACTCTTCACTTTGTATCGCCGGCATAAATCTTTTATGGCTTCTATTCGATTTTGTAAGATAGCATTCATATTTCCTTCTGTCTTTAAACGCATTAGCAAAGATATAAATAGTTTTTCAATATTCCTATTACGAGATAAAAAACGAAGCCCTGGCGGAATATTCCGTCAGGGCTTGTTCTTTATCTGCTCTCTTTCTTCACAGAAGTACGGGCAGCATACTTATTTTTTTACTTTAGTATTAATGTACCACTTGTTCGCCCTCACGGGTTAATTGAACGGTCGAAAGGACCGGACGCATGGTCATTATTGATTATATTTTCTTATTTAACGATAGCTTTAACAGCTTCTTCACCTTCAACAGCTACAACAACTACACCGGCAGGAGCAGCGATTACAGCGTCGCTTGAAGTGATTACCGTGTTAGCTACTGTCTGGCCTAAGATATTAGTGATAACCACTTTCTTACCTTCGGCATTAGCAATTCTTACAGCGCCATTCTGAGCAATTACTGTTACTTCAGATGTAGCGATTGTTTCATTGTCTGTAGCCAGCTCATCGTTTTCTTTGTTTTCAACATTGAATACCAATGCACCGTCACCGCCAGTCTTAGCGTTAGAGAACAAAGAAGGATCTTTTGTCAGAACAACGCAACCATTCTGGATCTTCAACCATGCTGCATTTTCAGGAGCGATATTTTCGCCGTCATAGTTGTTAGATTCGAACAGGAATGAGTTTTCTTTACCTTCTGCTGTAACGTTAGCTGCGTTTTCAGGATGTACATAACGGAATGACCAAGTATAGTTCTTGTGATTGTCCTGAGACAACAGGTTCTTAATATGTACGCCTTCATCTGCGAACAGTGTAGAATCAGCTTTTTCCAAAGCCTTGAAGTCGATCTTGTCATTAGCTACGCTTCTATATTCAGCCGGTAAAATCCACAATGTATCAGCAACACGGATACCTTCTACGAAACCTACGCGAGTGTAACCACCTGCGATATCGGCATAAGGTTTATCCTGACCGTAAACATCAACAGAATCCTGGAAGCTTACCAGATATTTAGCTCTTTCGAAGCCCGGGATTGCCGGATGAGCATGTTTACACAACATAGGATCGTCAGTGATCTGTCCGTCAGGAGTGATGTGCGGACCATCTTCTGTACAAGGAGTACCTTCTACACCTTCGAAATCATTATGATTTACAGAGATCAGGTACTGCGGTTTGATATAACCACGGCCACGACCAACCCAAGCTGTATCGATCTGGAATGCCAAGCCTGTTGCTTTATCGGCAGTCCACATACCTGCATAACTTACATTAGCATCCATCAAACCACCTTCGCGGTTGTTTTCGTCCATCAGATATTCTTTACGAACATTTTCGAAGAATCTCAGGCTATCACGACCATCAGTTGCGCTTTCGCCAAGATTTACGTTGTTGAAGCGACGATACAAAGGAGTGTTATCCGGGTTGATAGCAAATGCAGAAGTTCTTGTTTCGCCCAGCGGCTGAACCTTAACGGTTGCATCCAGGATATCATCTGTTACACCGGCTTTGTAATCACCGATAGTCTCATCATCAGCCTTTACGATTGCATAGAAGCATTCGCCTTCATAATGGTTGTTTTCTTTGAAGAAGAAGCTGTCAGCAGGAGCACCGAAGTATTTAGACATTGCATATTTAGCTTCAGCAGCTTCACCCATAAAGGCATCTTTCAACTGGATAGAATAAGAAACTCTATACAGTTTCTTGATACCGGCTCTCTTCAATTCAGCAGCAGTACCGGCATAACCATAATTAGCCCACTTCTTTTCAACCAGACGGAATGCATCCTTACCGTTCAATACATTCAACAGAGAATCTTTACCAGCACCCTTAGCCAAATATTTGCTATTTTCGCCAGTTGCATACGGGTGCAGATATTTGAATGTGTATTCATCCAAGAAGAACTTAGCATCTTTGATGTTCTTGTAACCTAACAATGTATCCTGATATGCTTCAGCGATCAGCGCTGCATTATCCTTAACACCTTCAGCATCTTTTACCTGTACGAATACCAAAGAGTCTACTCCCTGATAAAGAGCGTCAGAAGCAGTCATATATTTTGCACCTTCAGCCTGCATCAACTGAGACAGAGTTGTCTGAGTCGGATATTCACGGTTCGTTACGTTTACAGGAGAATAAGCTTTCACCTTATCGCCAGTGTTCTTTTTCAATACAACCCACTGGTAAGCCGGCATATGAGCAGGAAGCTGTTCGTCAGCTTTAACAGTAACCCATTCCAAAGATGTACCATTCTTATGGATCGGAGAAGCCAAGTACTGGCCTTTCTGGTTCATGATGAAATACAAACCGTCAGCAATAGAAGTACGACCATTGTAACCAGCTTCGCAACCTTTAAAACCTAAAGTGATATCGGTTTCTTTCTTGTCATAGATTGTTACAATACGAACTTTGTCCTGAATTAAGTCCTGAACGGTTACAAAGTTGTTTTCACCTTTTACACCAGCTGCGGTCGGAAGTACTGTTGCAGCAGCGTCAGCTACCCAATTAGAACCATTTGTAGCGGTTGCCGGATCATAATCCATTGCAGACTTAACCTGGATTACTAAGCTATCTTTTGAAGGATAGTAAGAGAAAGCGAACTTATACTGATCAGCAAGACCTGTTACTTTGCGAATAGAGTCGGCAGCAGAAGTCGGTTTTGTAGCGGCCGTACTTGCCTGACGTTTAGCATAGCTCAGATCAGACCATTTGAAAGCACGGAATCTTTCACCACTTGCATTAACGATAGAAGTATCGACACGCAGATAAGAACTGTCTGTAGTCAATACAAATACATAATCATTTTCAGAAGGAACACCTTCAGCCAAGAACTTGCCAGCATTCTTTCCATTGAACGGGTTAGCAACAGCAACCTTTTCGCCCTGTTCGTCCGGAGAGAATTTCAGTGCAACACCTTTATCGGCAGCCTGCATTCCCAGATAAGTGTTAATTTCGTTTGCACCCAAACGAATTACATCTGCTTCAACCAATGTAAACTTAGTCAAAGCTGTACCGGCAGCATCTTCAGCATCGGCATAAGCTTCAGATGCACCCATTTTCTTAACCAAAATCTTATCACCTGCAGCATCTTTCACTAAACCGATAACAGAGTCTGCTTTAAAATAAGAATAAAGTGTTCTTTTAGCCTGTAGATTTGCAGTGTACTGAGTAGAAAATGCCCAACCGGAAACTTCGCCACCTACACGAGTTGAATCGGCATCAGGAGAAGTTGTTGCAGCTGCACCAACAGCCAAACCTTCCAAAAGAGTACCAGCAAACTGAATATCCAAACGCTGGCCAGTAGCTTTGTTCGTAAAATCAAAGATAGGAGCTTTACCAAAACCTTCCTCTGTAACTTCAACACACCATAAGGATTTCGCCAGGTTATCTGCTTTAACAGTACCTTCCAAATACAAGGCACCACTTTCAGACATAGACAAATAACTTTTTGTACCACCAGCAGCTTCAAACTCTAACTGATACAAGCCGTCATTTGTTTTCTGCAAAGAGGTGACCGGAGTGGTCGCGTTGGCATTCATCGCACCTAACAATGCAACTCCTGCCAAAAGAGTAGAAAACTTTTTGTTCATAATTCTAAATTTAATATTAATACTAATGTTTATAAAAAGTTCAGTTCATACCGTACGTTTGTTAACTTTTGTATTTTGTATGTGAATACGTACGTTTTCTCTCGTCATTTTACAACGATTAAGAAATTCAATGTTTGAACACGAAGTGTAAGGACGATATAGAAATTCAATATACTATACATTATTATTAATTAAACATTTTAGAATTATGAACAAAAGATTTTCTACTCTTTTGGCTGCTGTAATGGTGGCAGGTGGATTGTCTTCGACAGCATCAGCTTCTGCATATGCTGATGATGCGGTGACAAACGGTTCTTGGGTACATCTGAAGACAGTAAATGGCTCTACAGAAGTCTTGACAATTGATGCAGATGGCACATTGGGCAGCTTAGCTGTTCCGACAGCTTCAAACTGGAACACTGACACACAGAATAAGCTTGCCTCTTTGTGGCGTGTGAACAAGACAGCTAAGCAAGGCACTACTGGTGCATATTTCACTTATACCTTTACAAGCAAGACTGGACAGTTGTTGTCTATCAAGTTGGTTTCTGATCAGAAAGATGGTGGAAGAAAAGCTGCTATAACCGCTAATGAGAAAGGTGGTAACACTGAATGGCTGTGGGATGATACATTAGGTTTGTATGCTTACAATACAAAGGGTGACTCTGTCTTTACATTAGATTACAATCGTGGTATTGTTTTGCATGCAGAGGAAGCTATACAAGGTGTACTACCTACAACTCCTACAACTCAGGCTTTAGTAAAGGTTGATGTTGACGGTGCTGACGTTGTCTTGAACGCTGCCGCTTTCAATGCTTTCGCAAAAGATAGTAAAGTTTATTTCCCTGGTGCAAACGTTTCTACAGGACAGAAGAATATTCTGACAGATAAGGAATGGGAAGCTGTAGATGGTAAGATTTCTACTGGTGCGTTTGCTGATCCTTCTTCTTCTCCTACTCACATCTTCCTGACTGTAAAAGGTGAAACTCATAAGGGTTCAAACTTGGATATGACAGATGTAGATGCTGATAAAGCTACTTATCTGGTTGTAGATTATAAGAACTACTACGATGCAAACAGTAAAGTTTATCCTTATCTGTTGGTAGATTCTATTCCTGTAGAACCGACTGCTGCTGCAACAGCAGACCAGATCGCTGCTCGTACAGCATTCAGTGCAGCTACCGGTAAAGGTACTCCTCGCCATCCGTTTACAGCTGCATTCACTGCTAAGTATGATATCCAGAAAGACTCTATCTCTTTGGTTGCTGCTTATGTAGAAGATAAGATTGCGGTGACTTCTATGTTGGATGGTAGAATTAAGGCTTTCACTGCTTTGGAAAGTGCATTAAGTACAGCTTCTACAACTCAATGTGCTACTTTGAAAGCTGAAGTAGATAAACTGAAAAAGGCTGTTGGTGCTTATTATGCGGCAAATAATCAGGATAAATATACGAATGCAACAGCTTTTGCAGCTGCAATGTTTGAATCAGATGGTAGTAAAGATAATGGATTAACCGGAGGAGATGAGCTTATCGGACAAGATTTTATTGATGCCATAGAAATTATTGATGTTACTTATACCACAGGAACTACTGATGCAGATAAGGAAAAGATCGCCGCGGAGAAAGCTTATGTTGCCGCTGTTGATGCATTTGTATCTGCAATTAAAGAATTGAAGATTGTTACAGATGCAGATAATTCTAAACCTGCCGTTGTAACAACAAAGAACCTTACCACTGCTTATTCCGATGGTGCTTACGCTGGTCTGGAAGTTGTAGCTCCAGCTAACGGTCAGGTTATTATCCGTGACAATGCAGGTACTAAGACTTTGACAATTGGTGCTGCTGCAACGGAAATCGTTCCTGCTATCCGTTTTGCTAAATCTTCTTCTCTGGGTGGTGACGCTGAGATCGAAGCTGGTTTATATTATGTTGTTGATATGATGAAGGGTGCTTCTAACGATAGTAAGACTTATGGTTTGTATATCGTAGACAATGCTGATATGGGCATTGAATATGTAGCGAACGCACAACCGTTTAATCCGTATGCAATCTATAACGTAGAAAATGCTGCCGGGACTACTAAGGGCAACTTCTATATCACAGCCCTGACAAACACAACTTCCAAATATTCAGGTATCACGAATGTTGTCGATGCAGAAAACGCTGTTTATGCTATCGGTGCAGATACAATCCAGTTGGTAAAAGCTGACGTAACGGTTGACAAACACATGGGCTATAAGTTTATGACAGCTCCTGAATTGGTTAACAACACATACACGATCACTTCTGCTATCGATGTATTGGAAGGTTATGGTTTCGCTATGAAGGCTGCTGCTGACTCCGCTATCTATGCTATCGATGGTGATGAAACTGCTTATACATTGGTTGCAGCTGGTGCTGCCACTAAATATGGTATGGACGATGCTTTGGAAAAACAGGCTTATAATATCAAGGATGCTGACGGTAACTTCGTAATCTTCGAAAACAACGCATATCGTTTCGCTAACGAAACCGGTGATATCGCTTCTAAGAAAGCTGCTTTCTATCTGATGGCTGTAGGTTCTGAATCTACTTATGTATTGTTTGATACAAACAATAGCGGTTATGAAAAGTTGATCGTTGAATCCAGAACAAAACAGATTATGTCTGAAGCTTTGGACGGTGCTAAGAACAATACGTTCTTCGTAGCAGCTGTTCCCGCTCCTGCATCTTACAAATCTTTGCCGAAGCATGTAAGCATCAAGGCTCTGAATGGTGATAATGTAGCTGTTAACGCTGCTAATCAAGGTGTCGTAGCCCGTGAAGGTGACCTGAAAGCTTCTTACACTGCTGAAGACTTTACTTTCTGGTTGGATACAGCACATTATGAAAATGCAGAAACATTTACATATTATGTGACTAAGGGTACTGAAGACAGCCGTTTGTTTATGTATAATTCTGTTGACTCTTCTGAGGTACAGGATGCAGACAAGAAATTCCCGTACATCTATGGTGCAGACGCAAGCTGCGTAATTTTCCTGCCGGCTGCTGTTTTGGGTCAGGATACATTGATAGTGAATGCTACAGATACAGTTTCTATAGCTAAGGGTACTTCTAAAGATGGTTTGAAACATGCTGTTAAGGCAGGTGTTAAGAACTTCCAGTTCAGCTTCGAGTTTGCAAGCAAGGACGCTGAAGGTGAATACAACATCGTATGCCAGAATAAAGATGGTAAGAACTATGTTCATAACATCAATGGTGTTTTGGCTATGGGTGCAAAGGCTAATGCTCTTGTTGTTGATGTTAAGGATGCTGAAGCTCCTACTGCCAACGAATCTGCTCCTTCTGTATCAGAAGTGAAAGTTATCGCTACTAACGGTGGTGTTCAGATCATCGGAGCTGCCGGCAAGAAAGTTGTTATCACTAACATCTTAGGCCAGACAGTTGCTAACACAGTTCTTTCTTCAGACAACGCAACAATCGCTGCTCCTGCCGGTGTAGTCGTAGTTGCTATCGAAGGCGAAGAAGCTGTAAAAGCAATCGTAAAATAAGAATGAATTTATAATCAAATAATTCGACCGCGCGGGGTTGTGCGGATGCGCGTAGAGACGGACGGCCGTCCGTCTCTACATTACGGATGAATATCCGTTTATCCCAATCAACACCAATTACCCTGCGACAGGTGACCAAGCGGTCAGATTTAATATTAATAATACTAAATTAATGAAATTAAAAGTTCATCTGCTTTGCCCTCTGTGAAGACCGAATGCAGACAAAAAACAAGCCCCGACAGTTAGATGCTGCCGGGGCTTCGTTGATTTTTTATTATAACTTACCAACTGTGGCTTGATTGATAATCCAGTTTGCATCTTGGAATTGTGTCAGATAATGCTCATTGATTAGATTGCGTAGCATAATCTCAAACATACTCATGATTCCATAAAATCGTTGGCATAATTTTATATTATACTGATAGAGTTGTATGGTTTTGGCTTTATCTCCACCACAAGCGCTTTTATATTTGTTTATTCGTGACGCGGATAATAACCGGACACTTTCGTTGTATTTCATTTGTTTAATAAAATTGCATCTAAATACTTGCAAATATGCTAACTTATATCTACATTTGCAATGTAATACCCTGTCGTCCCTGTCGCAAGACAAACTTCAGGGTTTTTGTTTTATATATTAGTCCTTGTCACTAACAAAAGACTTTCTCGTTTTACTTCTTTGAAAGTCAATGCGACAAAGATAGTTATTCTTTTATTCCCTCTTATCCCCATTTATAGGTATTTTCCCCCTTTTAACACTGATCCGCTTGGAGAGTGTTTCCCTGATAGCAGGAAAAAGCGTATCTTTGCACGCCTAAACCGAATTAGACAAGATAAGCTTATGAAGTTTGAAAACGAGAACTGGGCGCAGTTCAAAGGAGAAACCTGGAAAAAGGAGATCAATGTAAGAGACTTTATCCAGAACAATTACAAGCCTTACGACGGAGATGACAGTTTCCTTGTACCCTCTTCGGAGAAGACGAAGAAAGTGTGGAACAAACTGACCGAAATGTTTAAGGTTGAGAGGGAAAAAGGAGTATATGACGCCGAAACGAAACTTCCTCAGGGGATCGATACCTATGGCCCCGGTTATATCGATAAGGAAAACGAGGTGATTGTAGGCCTACAGACGGATGCTCCGCTGAAACGCGGAATCTTTCCGAAAGGCGGTATCCGCATGGTTGAAAACAGCTTGGAAGCCTATGGGTATCATCTGGACCCGATGACAAAAGAAATCTTCACCAAATATAGAAAGACGCACAACGAAGGTGTTTTCTCCGCTTATACGGACGAAATGGTTGCTGCACGCCGCTCGGCTATCATCACAGGTTTGCCTGATGCCTACGGACGCGGACGTATTATCGGCGACTACCGCCGTGTGCCTCTCTACGGAACCCGAATCCTGATCGAAGAAAAGAAACGTTTCCAGAAACGTCTCGACATTCAGGAACTGACTGAAGAAATCATACAGAGCCGTGAGGAGATAACCGAACAGATCAATGCGCTGAAAGCGTTCGAACGGATGTGTGCCGCCTATGGTTTCGATGTGACACGTCCGGCACAGGATGCCCGCGAAGCCGTGCAGTTCCTGTATTTAGCTTACCTGGCTGCGGTGAAAGATCAGGACGGGGCTGCCATGTCTTTAGGACGTACATCGACTTTCCTCGATATCTATATCGAAAAAGATATACGTGAAGGCAAGCTGACGGAAGAAGAAGCACAGGAACTGATCGACCAGTTTATTATCAAACTGCGTATTGTCCGTTTCCTGCGTACACCGGAATACAACGACCTGTTCTCGGGCGACCCTGTCTGGGTGACTGAATCGCTGGGCGGACAGGGCGTCGACGGCCGTTCGTTAGTGACAAAGACCTCTTACCGCTACCTGCATACCTTATACAACTTAGGTCCGGCACCCGAACCTAATCTGACAGTGCTTTGGTTCAATAATGCGCCGGAGAACTGGAAACAGTTCTGTGCGAAAGTGTCGATCGACACCTCGGCTATCCAGTATGAGAACGACGACCTGATGCGTCCGGATTACGGTGACGACTACGGCATTGCCTGTTGTGTCTCTCCGATGAAGATCGGCAAGCAGATGCAGTATTTCGGCGCACGTGCGAATCTGGCCAAGTGCCTGCTGTATGCCATCAATGGCGGGCGTGACGAGAAATCGGGCGTGCAGGTGGCTCCCCGCTTCGAGCCGATTACCGGTGAATACCTGGACTATGACGAAGTGATGGAGAAATATGAGCAGATGATGCGCTGGCTTGCCAAAGTGTATGTCAATGCGTTGAAGATAATCCACTATATGCACGACAAATATGCGTATGAAGCGTTCGAGATGGGCCTCCATGACGGGGATGTGCAGCGTATCCGTGCAACCGGTATCGCCGGCCTTTCCATTGTTGCCGACTCGCTGGCCGCTATCCGCGACACGAAAGTGAAAGTGATCCGTGATGAACGCGGTCTGGCTGTCGATTTTGAACGTGAAGGCGAATATGTGCCTTTCGGAAACAATGACGATCGTACCGACAGTATCGCTGTCGAGATCACCGAGAAGTTCATGGAATACCTGCGCCAACATCAGACCTACCGTAAGGCTACGCCGACACAGTCTATCCTGACAATTACCTCGAACGTGGTTTACGGAAAGAAAACCGGTGCGACTCCCGACGGCCGTCCGGGTGGTACGCCGTTCGCTCCGGGTGCAAACCCGATGAACGGACGCGACAGGAAAGGGGCGATTGCTGCTTTGGCCTCCGTAGCCAAACTGCCTTTCCAACATGCGCACGACGGTATCTCCTATACGTTCGCCGTTTCCCCTGCAACCTTAGGGAAGGAACGTGCCGTACAGGTGAACAATCTGGTGAGTCTGCTGGACGGTTATTTCACACCCGACGGCGGACAACATCTGAACGTGAACGTCTTCGACAAAGACCTGCTGCTGGATGCCATGGAACACCCGGAGAAATATCCGCAACTCACGATCCGCGTCTCCGGTTATGCCGTAAACTTCGTGAAACTGACCCGCGAACAGCAGCTCGATGTCATCTCACGAACAATCAACAGCGCCTTATAGTGTTAGGAAGAATACATTCAATAGAGAGTTTCGGGACCGTCGACGGTCCCGGAATTCGCTTTGTCGTCTTTATGCAGGGCTGTCCGCTTCGCTGCTTGTATTGCCATAATCCGGACACGTGGGAAATAAAACGGGACGGGAGCGAAAAAAATCGGGACACGTCCCATTTTCGTGAACCTGGTGACCTGTTTGCTGAGGTGTTGCGTTATAAGAATTTCATAGCCAAAGGCGGTGTGACCGTAACCGGTGGCGAACCTCTGTTGCAGCCGGCTTTCCTGAAAGAGTTTTTCCGTCTTTGCCGTGAGAACAGCATTCATACGGCGTTGGACACGTCCGGCTATATCTGTTCAGCGAAAGCGTTGGAGGTACTCGAATCTGTGGACCTGGTTTTACTGGATATCAAAACGATAGATGCCGAATTGCATCCCCGCCTGACTGGAGTCGGAGGGGAGAACACCCTGCATTTCCTGGATGAACTTGAACGCCGGCAGATTCCGGTCTGGATTCGCCATGTCGTTGTTCCCGGCCTGACTGACGATGACGCTTCGCTCGAGGCGCTTGCCCACTATATCAGCCGTTATAAGATGGTACAGAAAGCGGAACTCCTTCCTTACCATACGATGGGCGTTTATAAATATGAGGCGCAGGGTATGGATTATCCCTTAAAAGGCGTCGAGCCTCTTTCTGCCGAACGTTTGGCTAATGCCAAGGCGATCTTCAAGAAATATGGCCTTTAGATTGCGAAATACCTATAAATGGGTATAACAACGTGACTTGAAAAAACATAGCTTTGTACCGTATTGTTATCAATTAAAAAGCATACGAATATGGGACATCAACACGAACATCATCATGATCATCATCACGAAATAACTTCTTTGAATAAAGCCTTTATCATTGGTATTTCTTTGAATTTAGTATTTGTCGTAGCCGAGTTTCTGGCCGGGTTCTGGTATAATTCGCTTGGTTTGCTGTCTGATGCCGGACATAATTTGGGCGATGTGGCGAGCCTGGTGCTTGCGATGCTGGCTTTCCGGCTGGCGAAGGTACAACCCACTTCCCGCTATACATACGGATATAAGAAGAGCACGGTGTTGGTCTCTTTGCTCAATGCGGTGATCCTGTTGGTCGCTGTCGGGATTATTATCGGCGAGAGTGTCGGCAAGTTGTTTCATCCGCAGCCGGTGGAAGGCGATGCGATCGCGTGGGTTGCCGGAATCGGGGTGGTGATCAATGCCGTAACCGCCTGGCTGTTTATGAAGGATAAAGACAAAGACCTGAATGTGAAAGGAGCTTACCTGCACATGGCTGCCGATGCGCTGGTGTCGGTGGGCGTTGTTGTGTCGGGATTGGTGATTGCCCGAACGGGTTGGTATGTGATCGACCCGATTATCGGGCTGTTGATCGCTCTGATTATCATCTATTCGACTTGGGGACTGTTGCGGGACAGTCTGCGTCTTTCCTTAGATGGCGTCCCGATGGGGACGGATATCGGGAAGGTGGAAAATGCGATTCGGGAAGTTCCCGGTGTACAGGATGTCCACCACCTGCACATTTGGGCGATCAGTACGACCGAGACAGCCCTTACGGCTCATATCGTCATCAAGGACACAAACCAAATGGAGACGGTCAAACATGAAATCAAACACGAACTCGAACACGTCGGGGTGCAACATGCTACGTTAGAGTTTGAAACAACAGGCGCCTGCTGCACAGAGCCTTGTTGCGAATAGGAACCGGACGCAGATTACGCAGATAGCGCAGAGGGACACAGACGATATGAAAAATAATAAGTCTGCGTCCTTCTGCGTGTTTTGCGCTGTCTGTGTCCGGTTTGTTCATCTATCAATGGATAAAAATTATCAATTTGAAAAATTCTTTCAATCAGGGGCTTACGATTTACCTTTGTGCTGTAATCAAAAAATAGTAGTAACAAATTTAAATAGTAAAAATCATGGAACCGATTATTAATTCACAAGCACCCGAGTTTAAAGTACAGGCATTTCAGAATGGTAATTTCAAGACTGTAAGCAGCGAAGATATCAAAGGCAAATGGGCCATATTCTTCTTCTATCCTGCCGACTTTACCTTTGTTTGTCCGACCGAACTGGTAGACATGGCCGACAAGTACGATAAATTCCAGGCAATGGGTGTTGAAGTATATTCCGTAAGCACAGACTCCCACTTCGTACACAAAGCATGGCATGATGCTTCCGAAACAATCCGTAAGATCAAATATCCGATGTTGGCAGACCCGACAGGCGCTTTGAGCCGCGCATTCGGCGTGATGATCGAAGAGGAAGGTATGGCATACCGCGGTACATTCCTGGTGAATCCGGAAGGCAAGATCAAGATTGCCGAAATACACGATAACGGTATCGGCCGTAACGCAGACGAACTGCTTCGTAAGGTTGAAGCTGCCCAGTTTGTAGCGTCCCACCCGAATGAAGTTTGTCCTGCAAAATGGAAGAAAGGTGAAGCAACGCTGAAACCGAGCATCGACTTGGTTGGTAAGATCTAAAAGCTATGTTAGATTCTGCAATGAAAAGCCAGCTTTCCGGAATATTTTCCGGGCTGGTTTCCCAATATGTATTTGAGATAGAAGTATCTCCCAATCACGAAAGCCGCCAGGAGCTAATCGAACTGTTAGGAGATGTGGCGTCTTGTTCGGATCATCTGTCATGCCATATCTCAGATGGTGAGGGGCTTCAGTTTACAATTGTAAAAGATGGTACGCCCACCGGTATCCGGTTTCGTGCAGTGCCCAATGGACATGAATTTACATCCCTGCTATTAGCTATCCTGAATAGTGACGGAAAGGGTAAAAATATACCGGATGAAAGCATCCGTGCCCGTGTCAGCGCCTTGAACGGCCCGATCAAGCTGACCACTTATGTATCGCTGACTTGTACCAACTGCCCGGATGTAGTGCAGGCATTGAACATCATGACGACGCTCAACAGCCAGATTACACATGAAACGGTAGATGGCGCTATCAACCAGAAGGAAGTTGAGGCCATGAAAGTGCAAGGCGTCCCTTCTGTCTTTGCCGACGGAAAACTGATTCACGTAGGCCGTAGCGATTTCGGCGAACTGCTTGCCAAACTCGAAGCCCAGTATGGGATTAATGAAGAGACTGTTGATAACTCTGTTGAAAAACCTGTTAAGAACTATGATGTGATAGTCGTGGGAGGCGGTCCTGCCGGTGCGGCGTCTGCTATCTATTCGGCGCGTAAGGGCCTGAGTGTCGCTGTCGTAGCCGAACGTGTCGGCGGACAGGTCAAGGAGACGGTCGGCATCGAGAATCTGGTCTCTGTTCCCCATACGACGGGCGAACAGTTGGCGAGTGACCTTCGCACGCATATCAACGATTACCCGATCGACATACTGGAACACCGTCGCGTTGTTTCTGTGTCCACGGAGACAGACGGCCGTCTGTATTCACCGCGATCAACGATATTGACAACTTCTACCGGTGAACGCTTTTCGGCTCCTGCCGTTATTGTTGCTACGGGGGCAAGCTGGCGCAAACTGAATGTTCCCGGTGAGGCGGAATATATCGGGCGGGGTGTCGCTTTCTGTCCGCATTGCGACGGCCCGTTCTATAAAGACAAGCATGTCGCGGTAGTCGGTGGAGGCAACTCCGGTATCGAAGCTGCGATCGACCTGGCCGGTATCTGTTCCAAAGTGACGGTGCTGGAATTTATGGACGAACTGAAAGCGGATCAAGTATTACAGGAAAAACTGAAAAGTCTGCCGAATGTGGAAGTATTCCTGCACTCCCAGTCTTTAGAAGTGATCGGTAACGGTGATAAAGTGACCGGCCTTCGTGTAAAAGACCGTAAAACGGAAGCGGAACGGGTGATCGACCTGGACGGAATCTTCGTGCAGATCGGTTTGGCAGCCAATAGCGGCGCTTTCCGTGATGTTGTCGAAACGAATAAACCGGGAGAGATTGTGATCGACGCGCATTGCCGGACAAACGTTCCCGGCATCTATGCCGCCGGCGATGTCTCGACCGTTCCTTATAAACAAATTATCATAGCAATGGGCGAAGGGGCAAAAGCGGCTTTGTCTGCTTTTGAAGATAGAATGAGAGGTTTGTTAAGTTAGTATTAGTACTTGCTATGATTAAGAGGGTGTGACCGTTGTCCTTACAGGACTTCTGCCATACCCTCTTTTATAATTTTTAATTCTTAATTCTCAAAGCGCCTTCTCCGAATACATTGCCTCCCACCATTCCGGCTGGTCTTTCAACCATTTGGCGAACCAGGCGTAGATTGTTTTATTCCATTCGGCCCGTTTCTTATAGTCGAATATCTGGTGGTTCTGTCCCATGACCTGGACGAAAGCAGTCGGTTTGCCCAACAGTTTAAGCGCTGTAAACATCTGAATACTTTCGCCGATAGGCACGTTGGTGTCGACTGAACCGTGCAGGAACAGAATCGGCGTGTTGATTTTGTCTGCATTGAACAAGGGACTTTGCTGTGTGTACATATCCCGTGCATTCCAGGGATAGCTGTTGGCACTTGCCAAGGCGCTGTAGGAATATCCCCAGTAGCCTTCGCCCCAATAGCTGGTGATGTCGCTGATCCCGGCGTGCGAGATAGCGGCGGCGAAGATATCCGTCTTCGTTTGCAGGTACTGCGTCATGAAACCACCGTAGGAAGCGCCGATACAGCCGATCTTTCCGGCATCGACAAACGGATGTTCCGCACAGAATTTCTTTGTCCCTTCAATGATTTCATCTCCCGTACGTTTACCCCACGCATTCACGTGGCGGGCGGCGAATTCCTGTCCGAAACCGGTTGCCCCGCTGGGCTGGATGATGTAAACGATATATCCCAATGCGGCATATACGTGCGACGGGTAACGGTTTTCGAGTGAACGCTCCGTCGGGCTGGTGCCGCCGTAGTAGTTGACGATCATCGGATACTTCTTGTTTGCATCGAAATGAGGAGGCAGGTAATAACGCCCGTAGATCGTGTCGCCCGCAGCCGCCTGGAAATTCCAGTCGTGCACTTCTCCCAGTGTCACATCTTTCAGGATGCCGGCAGAGAGGTCTTTCAGGCAAACGGAAGTGTTCTTCTTCAGGTTGACGGAGTAGAGACGTTGCGAGTTAGAAGCGCTTTCACCGAAGTAGACCAGTTCGGGCACCGTATTGGCCAGTGTGAAATCCGAGAGGATATCCTCTTTCAACGGTATAGGGCTGATCGACCCGTTTGCCGGATTCAGGACATAAAGGCGCACGCAATCCTTATCTTCTCCCTGCAGGTAGATCTGTTTGTCAGCCCTGCTCCAGACGAAACTCTGGACAGCCGGGTCGAAGTCTTTGGTGACAGCTGTCGCCTGTTTGCTTGCGGGATCGTAGAGGAAAAGCTGCCCGTCGCCCATATTGGAGGTCTGTCCCGGAGCGATATTCAAACCGATCTGGTTGAACGCTTCGCCGGAAGCCGCTATTGCGAGCTGCTTGCCGTCGGGTGAGAACTGGGCATAGTTGATGAACGGATCTTTCAGCAGCAATTCCGTCTCGAGCGTCTGCAGATCCATCCGGTAGAGCAGGGTGGTGGCGAAGGGACGTTTTGTCAAATCCCGTTCGCTACACGTAAAGAGCATGTAGCGCCCGTCCTCCGAAATGTCGTTGATCGAAGTGGATGTGTGTCCGTAGGTAAGGCGCTGGAACAGGCCGGTAGCCAGGTCGTATTTATGGATAAACGAGCGGGTGCGCCAGCCCGGCTGACGGTCGTCGGGTACAAGGATCTCCTGCAGGTCTTCTCCTTTTTTCGGCCCTTCTTCGGACACGTTGAAGAGCAGGAAGTCTTCTGTCGGGGCAAAGCTGAACCAACCGTCGGGAAGGTTAGAGGCAAGGACGGTTTCCGCCTTTGTTGCCGGGTCGACGGTGACCAGCTCTTTTCCCTGCATCCCTTTACGGGTGTAGTAGAGGCGGTTGCTGCGGGGCATCCAGCTATAATGGTTGCTGCCGCTTTCCATCAGAACTTGTCCGGTGGCGCGGTCGGTCACTTGCTGGAACGATTCGGTTTCGCCACCGGTGAAGGTCGTCTGGTAGGCCGTCAACAGGTATTTCCCGTTAGGTGAGAGGCTGACGGAGCGAAGACGTGTCCCGTCGAAAACGTCGTTCAGGGTATATCGCTTTTCGGGACTGGTTGTAGCCGTGACGACTGCTTTGCTATCTGTTTTAAAGGTAGCTTTCGGTGCGTCGTTCGTTTTGCCCGGAATCGCGAGATATTTGATAACGACTTCGTAGCGGCGGGGTTCGAGTGTCAGTTTGATTTCGCCGTTGGCGGGTGTCTGTTTCGCATTGTCGAGATAGACTTCGTATGTCTCCGGTCCGCTGATCAGCAAAGTTCCGTCGGTATAGCGGTCACTGTTCAAATAGAACGAAACAAGGCTGACGGAGTAGGCATCAGCTTGTCCTGCCGCTGTTCCGGCATCCAACGTTTGTGCGCTTTCCCGCACGTTGTCGAACGGGACAGCAGTTTTTAGCAGCTCTTTCTCTGTGAATTTCTTACTGTTCACGTCGAGGCTGTCGGCAAGGAAGGGTTTCTTTATTTCGTATGGCCCTGCATACCTGAATTGTTTCACCGTCACCTCCTCAGCAAACAGACTGCAACAGGCGCAAAGTGCAGATAGGATAAGAATATTTCTTTTCATGGAATATGTGTTATTACTGAATATTGATCTCATCCACAAACAAGAACGCCGGATTGCCTGCACCGCCGTGCCATGCCGGGAGTTTGTCGCTCTTGATGATGACTTCGACGTAGCGGGCTTTGACCGGGGTGAAAGTGATTTCCTGCGGGTAAAGTCCGTCTTTGTCGTCCTTGCCTAAAGACGGGATTGTCTTGGCGGCTACCTCTTTGAAGGTCTGGCCGTCGTCAGATACTTTTACGGTTATGCCGGCAGCGCCCATGATCCAGTCGCCTTTTACGACATTCGTGTTGAAAGCGACCCGGCTGAATTCGGTCGGCTCTTTCAGGTCGATGACAGCATCCACGTCTTTGCCTTGGAAGCCGAGCCAGCGTCCGGTCTTGTAGTTATCGTTACCGCTCAGGCCGTCGGTCAGTTCCGGACCGCCGTTGAAGTCGTAGCCTTTGCTGGGAGTTACCCGCAAGGTGACCGGTTTGGCCGTTGCCTTGTTGAAGTCTATCTTTTCGGAGAAGATGCGGCTGTTGCCGGTCGGACGGATGGCGACTGCTTTGATTTCTACATTCTCCTTGATGCGGAGAGGCGCTTCATATTTCGGACTGGCCGTGTTTGGTTCGCTACCGTCGAGCGTATAATGGATATCGGCATCGCCTTCCGTTTCAAGTGTGACAACCACTTCGCCTTTGTCGCCGTCGGTGGCGAAGGAAGCGCGGATGTCGAAGATATGTTTGGCATAGTTGTAGCCTAAGCGGTCGTACAGTTTCGTCATACGGACGAGACGGGACAAAAATGCTTTATAGTCTTTCGGGGCATTCGACCATTGTACGTCCGCCAAAGCATCCATACGCGGCATGATCATATATTCCACCTGGCTGAACGTCGGGATATATTCCGTCCAGAGGTTTGCCTGTGCACCGATCACATACTTCCGGTATTCTTCCGGTATTCCGTCTGTCGGCTCAAACGAGTAGACACGTTCGAGAGGCAGGTAACCGCCGATCGCCAGCGGGTCGTGTTCCGTGTCGGTCGATTGGTAATAGTCGAAATAGAGGTAAGAGTTCGGAGTCATAATCACGTTGTGCTGTTGCTTGGCTGCCTCAATACCGCCGCCGACACCGCGCCAGCTCATCACCGTTGCATTCGGAGCCAGTCCGCCTTCCAGTATCTCGTCCCAACCGATGATATGGCGTCCTTTGCTTTCGACAAACTTTTCCATGCGCGAGATCACGTAGCTTTGCAGATACTCTTCGGCACTGTGCTTGCTGTCTCCCTTGATACCTTCCGCCTTGATGCGTGCCTGGCATTTCGGGCATTTCTGCCAACGTACTTTCGGACATTCGTCACCGCCGATATGGATATATTCGGAGGGGAAGAGGTCGATCACTTCGGCGAGCACGTCTTCCAGGAATTGCATGGATTTCTCATTTCCGGCGCAGATCACGTCGTCCGACACGCCCCACTGCGTCCATACCTCATACGGACCTCCCGTACATCCTAACTCGGGATAAGTGGCGAGGGCTGCCAACTGGTGGCCCGGCAGGTCGATTTCGGGAATGATCGTGATGAAACGTTCCTTTGCGTAGGCAATGACGTCGCGTATCTCGTCCTGCGTATAGAAGCCGTCGTAAGGTTGTCCGTCATACTTCCCGGAGTTGCGTCCGATCACCGTCTCTTTGCGTTTGGAGCCGATCTGTGTCAGTTCCGGATATTTCTTGATCTCGATGCGCCAGCCCTGGTCGTCGGTCAGATGCCAGTGGAAACGATTCATATTGTGTAAGGCAAGAATGTCGATAAACTTCTTGACCGAATCCGTCGGGAAGAAATGACGCGACACGTCGAGGTGCATCCCGCGATACGGAAAACGCGGATAGTCGTTGATGCTGACTGCCGGCAGTTCGACCTGTATGCCGTCTGCCGCTGCAGGGATCGATTTGCGCAACGTCTGTACGCCATAGAAAATACCGGCGTTGGAAGCGCCTGCAATCTCGACACCGTTCTCGCTCACCAGTAGGCGGTAGCCTTCCTTGTTTTGGATGTCGGAAGCGATAGACAGGTGGATACCCTTGCCGGCATCTCCCGTCGTAACTTTCGGTTCATAACCGGTTACCTCTTTGATATAGGAGGCGAGGAAACGGGCGGTCTGTTCCATTTCCGCATCGCCTTCCTGATAGGTGATAGGCGTGGAGGGTTTCAACAGGAACGGGGCACTGCCCTGTACAGCCACCTCTTGCGGCAGCGGAATGACGGCGTAATCGCCTTGTGCTTTCTGACCATCCGAACAGGCTACTGCTCCGGCAATAGCTGTCAGGATACATGCGTACTTCGTTAGTTTGTTCATGCGTTTAAAAAATTAAGTTGAATGATGTTGCCAAAGATAGTGAAAAACCGGCAAACCATCCTTGACCAAGTTTATATTTCTTCTCTTGATGCAATATGGCGATTTGTCAATTCAGGGAGAAGCAAATTCTTGTTTTTGATTGTTCTAATGGAATAAAGCAGTATATTTGTAGAGAACAAAGTAAATAAGTGACATTATGAAAAACATCGTCAGCCCGGTTGTTCTATGGGGAACCCTGTTCCTGTTCCTTTTTTCGTCCCTTTCGGCGCAAAATTCCCGTCAGCGGGCAAAAGATTCTCTGCGGCTTGTCGTTTCAAAAACAGAAGGAGCCGAGCGGCTGGCAGCCAATAGGAAGCTGGTTGGCCTTTATCAGTTGGAAGTAAATAAAGACCAGGTGCTTGATACGATCCTTACCATTTACGATGCCATGAATGCCGATGCTCGGAAGCTTGGAGACCTGAAGGAGCAAGGAGTTATCCTCCACAACCGTCTGGCGGCAATCAGTAGCAAAGGCCTTTATGACGAAGTGATCCGTCAGGCCCCTGCCACTCTCGATTTCCTCGCAAAGAATGAATTGTGGAAAAACTATTACTTGGTGTGTAGTCAGTTTATCAATGCCTATAGTCGACAGGGAGAGTATGAAAAAGCCCTTGTTAAGGCCGACAGTATTTATAACTACGCAAAAGCACAGAACAACCGTGCCGGAATGGGAGTAATACTGCACGACATCTCCATGATATATACCTTTCAGAGGCGGTATCCCGAGGCAGAGAAATGTTTGCGCGAGAGTATTGACATGCTGCAAGATCAAACATCCTATCTAAATATGCTGGCAACCGTTTCTTACCATCTTGTAACGAATCTCATTGCCCAGGAGCGCTATGACGATGCCCTGAAGGCTGCCTGCGAAACCGAGGAGGTGAACCGTCGTTTCGATGCTGCAGCAAAGTCTCCGCAACTGTCAGCCTGGTGCAACCTCTGGTTCAGTTACATCGATTTATACCGCCAAATGAATGAATTCGACAAGGCGCAGCTCTACATTAATAAAGTAGACAGTGCTACGAAAGGTAGTGTCAAACTATACAAGGAACGCGGACATGTCCTTTACGGGAAAAAGCGCTATCACGAAGCGCTCGAAATGTTAGACAAAGCAATAGAACAATATCCCAACAAGCTCGAAGCGAAAGGATTGAAACTGATGACTCTTATCCAGATGGATGAGCCGGAGAAAGCGGTTGAACTGTTTTACAAATTTATTGAGGAGCGGAATGCGGATTTTAATAGGGACTATAACGCCAAGCTCGATGAGATCCGTACACAGTATGAGGTGGACAAATATGTTGCCGAGAAAGAACGCAACCGGATTTATTTCCTCTTCGCGCTTGGCCTCTGTCTCTTCCTCGTCCTGCTGCTTGCCGGGGTTGTTTACTATAACCGTATCATTGCCGCCAAGAACCGTAACCTGTACAGGCAAATCAAAGAGCAAGACCGGATGGCAAACGAATTATCACTGCTGTCCGGCACGCCTCCACCAGTGGAGGATACGAGTTTGGCTGCTGCCGAAGAACTGCCCGGCAGCAGCCAGCAGCGTAAACTGGTTGCGCAATTGCGTGAGTATCTGCTTAAGGACAATAACCTTTTTAACGCGAATCTCGCCCGTGACGAGATCGCTTCGGCTCTCGGTACGAACAAGAACGCACTGAATGAAGCTGTCAAGGCCGTTATTGGAAAAACTCCGATGGAATATGTCCGGACGATGCAACTCGACGAGGCTCGCAGGTTGTTGGAGAAACACCCTGAACTGACTGTCGAAGCTGTCGCGTTGAACTGCGGTTTCAATGTGGTCGAAACATTTTATCGCCTTTTCCGCAAACATTATGGTATCACTCCTGCGGAATATCGGAAGATTGCCTTGTCGGAACAGAACTGATAACTGCTATCCCAATATAGGGCTTCATATCTTAATTACATCCTCTTTCCTGTAGAAATCGTTAACCTTTTTCACCGTGCTGCAACGCGTATAGGCGTCGTGGCAATAAATAAGCGCCTGTTTCTCGCGGGCAGCTTCTTCCAGCATACGGACTTTTTCGCGGTAGGAGAGGACCGGGTAGGTGTCGTAGGCCGAAATCCATTCGGGTGACACGCTGGCGGCGAGCGGGATGACGTCGCCGGCAAAGACGTAGGTGCGTTCGGGCGTTGTGATGTAAGGTGCGATCTGTCCGGGCGTATGTCCGTCGAAAAGACGTAGGTTTACGGTGGGGCAAAGCTGTGTTTCTCCATCTATTAAACATAGTTTGCCGCTATCCTCGACTGCTTGCATATTTTCAATGAAATAAGAATCCTTTTCGAGCGCGTTCGGGTGGAGAAAATTTTCCCATTGCCGCCGGCTCACCCAATGCGTGGCGTTGGGAAAGGAGAGCGCGTAGCCCGGCTGTTGTGTTTTCCGGGTGGTGTAGCCGCAATGGTCGAAATGGAGGTGAGTAAGGATGACATCCGTAACCTCCTCGCACGCGACTCCCCGCTTTTGAAGCTCTTCGCCCAGATCGGCAAGGTCGAAGAAGTTGTAATAGCTGAGCTGTTTCAGGTGTTTGTCGCCCGCTCCGTTGTCGATCAGTATGATGCGCCCGTTGTCGTCGCGGACCAGGACGCTACGCATCGCCAGGACACAGCCGTTCTGCTCGTTGCTTGGATAACGCCGGCTCCAGGCTGTCTTGGGTATGGCGCCGAACATGGCACCGCCGTCAGCGTAGAAAAACCCTGTGTCTATTAGTTGAATATCCATAAATTATACTTTTTGATACAAATATAGGGAAGTTTTTTCTTCTGTTCCCATACAACGGGTAAATGAAATTGTTTACCTTTGCCAGCAAAATCTGAGTGATGCGAAAAGTTCATTTAATCTCCGTAACCGAGCCTCTGTTGTTTGATTTGGCCTTGGCTATTCACCAAAAAGGGTACGAAGTCAGTGTATCCGGTGACGGGCTGGCTGATGCGACGCTTGCCAGACTGGATGAAGAAGGTTGTACCTGCCATGGAGACGGATGGTTTCCGGAGAGATTAACTAAAGATATGCAATTTGTCGTATTGGGGGCTACGGTCCGGCAGGACAATCCCGAACTGATACGTGCAAAGGAACTGGGATTATTAGTGCTTTCGATTCCTGAATTTATTTTTCAACGGACGAAAGAGAAGACGCGGGTCGTTGTTGCCGGCAGCCGGGGAAAGAAAACAATCATTTCGATGATTGTCTGCGCCCTGAAGCGGCAAAAACTTGCGTTCGACTATGCGTTGACCAGCGAAGTGCCTTTGTTGCCTAACCGTGTACATCTGAGCTATGAAGCCCGGATCGCGATTATCGAGGGTGACGAGCATGTCACGTCTGCCCTGGAGAAACGCTTCCAGCTCGAGTTCTATCGCCCTCACATCGCAATCCTGACAAACTTGATGTGGACTTCCGCCACCGACCACGCCACGCCGGAAGCCTATCATACGACTTTCCGTACGTTCGCCTCGTCCATCGAGCGCGAAGGCAAGCTGATCTATTTCGACGGCGACCCGGTCGTGAAGCAGCTTGCGCAGGAGGTACGCGAAGATATTACGGCCATGCCCTACGACGAGCATGTCGTGATCGAGAAAGAGGGAAAGACCTTCCTGCAAACTCGCTACGGGGATTTCCCCGTCTATATTCCGGACCGCTTTTTCCTGATTAATTTGAATGCTGCCCGCCTGGCCTGCCGCCAGTTAGGTGTAAAAGATGCGGATTTTTATCAGGCATTATCCGAATATAGTGTATCTTTGCAACCATGATTATTGCGAGACAAAAAAGAAAAGAAAATATTGCCGAGTATCTGTTGTACATGTGGCAGGTGGAAGACCTGATACGTGCCAACAACTTCGATATGGATTCCATCCGCCGCACGGTGGTAGACCGCTACGACCAGCCGGAAGAGGTGAAGGAAGAGATTGCCCGTTGGTATGAGGAGCTGATCGAGATGATGCGTTCCGAAGGGGTGAAGGAGAAGGGACACATCCAGTTGAACCGGAATGTGATTATCGCCTTGACCGACCTGCACCTGCGGCTTCTGAAATCGCCGAAAGAGATGGTCTACGGCGCGGCTTATTATAAAACACTCCCTTATATCGTCCAGCTCCGTGCCAAATCGGGCGGCGAAGAATTGCCTGAACTGGAGACGTGCTTTAATGCCATTTACGGTTTCCTGATGCTGAAGATGCAGGGCAAGGAGATCAGTCCCGAGACGATGGAGGGTATCAAACAAATCAGTTCGTTCCTGGCGCTTCTGGCCGAGAAGTATCGTGAAGATATGAATGGGGAACTGAAATTAGAAGAATAAAAACAAGATGAAGACGATATTAGTAACAGGGGCTAACGGGCAATTAGGCAACTCGATCCGTCTGCTGGCTGCCGGCTATCCGCAGTTCGCATTCGTGTTTACGGATGTGGATACGCTCGATATCTGCGACGCTCCGGCGGTGGATGCGTTCGTGCGGGAAAAGAAAGCGGACTATATCCTGAACTGTGCCGCTTATACAGCGGTGGATAAGGCTGAGGATGACGAAGCGCTTTGCCTCCGCATCAACCGCGATGCAGTGAAGAACCTGGGCGAAGCGGCCCGTGCCGTAGGGGCGAGGGTGATACATGTCTCTACGGATTATGTGTTTGACGGAACGAACCATCTTCCGTATGTGGAAACGGATGCGACTTGTCCGGCTTCTGTCTACGGGCGTACGAAGTTAGCGGGGGAAGAGGCGTTGTTAGCGGTTTGTCCGGATGCGGTGATTATCCGTACGGCATGGTTGTATTCCGAGTTCGGGAATAACTTTGTCAAGACGATGTTGCGGTTAGGTGGTGAACGTGAACAGCTGTCGGTTGTTTTCGATCAGGTCGGTTCGCCGACGTATGCAGGTGATTTGGCAGCGGCTATCCTAACTGTGTTGGTGCAGGCTGAGGAAGGCGCTTTCGTTCCGGGTATCTATCATTTCTCCAATGAAGGCGTTTGCAGCTGGTACGATTTTGCGGTCAAGATCATGGAGTTGGGAAATGCTCCCTGCCATGTCCTCCCGATCGAATCGAAAGATTATCCGGCAAAAGCAGCCCGCCCGCATTTCAGCGTCCTGAACAAAGCGAAGATTAAAGCGACATACAAAATCGATATCCCGCATTGGGAAGCGAGTTTGCGTAGGTGTATAAATACGCTTTCCAAATAAGTAACAAAACGAAATAAGATAAATAACAATGAGTCAGTATTCAGAAGAGATTGAGAGAAGAAGAACGTTTGCTATTATCAGCCACCCGGATGCCGGTAAGACGACTCTTACCGAAAAACTATTGCTCTTTGGTGGTGCCATTCATGTGGCAGGTGCCGTAAAGTCCAACAAGATCAAGAAGACGGCAACTTCCGATTGGATGGAGATTGAAAAGCAGCGTGGTATCTCTGTCGCAACCTCCGTGATGGCTTTTGACTATTCCGGTCATAAAATCAACATCCTTGATACTCCCGGTCACCAGGATTTCGCCGAAGATACGTTCCGTACGCTGACGGCTGTGGACAGCGTTATCATCGTGATCGATACTGCAAAGGGTGTGGAAGCGCAGACCCGCAAACTGATGGAAGTCTGCCGTATGCGCAAGACCCCCGTGATTGTTTTCGTCAACAAAATGGACCGCGACGGTAAAGACCCGTTCGACTTGTTAGACGAGATCGAGGAAGAACTGCATATCAACGTCCGCCCGCTCAGCTGGCCAATCGACATGGGACAGCGCTTCCGGGGTGTCTATAATATATACGAACAGAAACTGAACCTCTACACGCCGAGCAAGCAATATGTGACGGAGAACGTAGAGTTTAAGGATATCAACAGCCCGGAGCTGGAAACTTATATCGAACCGGAACAGGCCGAAAAGCTTCGTTCCGATATCGAACTGATAGAAGGCGTTTATCCGGAATTTGACGTCGCTACCTATCTGAAGGGCGATATCGCGCCGGTATTCTTCGGTTCTGCCTTGAATAATTTCGGTGTGAAGGAATTGCTGGATTGTTTTATCAACATCGCCCCTTCCCCCCGTCCTGTTGCGGCAGTGGAGCGTGTGGTCGATCCGGAAGAGGATACCTTCTCCGGCTTCATTTTCAAGATTCATGCCAATATGGACCCGAACCACCGCAGTTGTATTGCTTTCGTCAAGATTTGTTCCGGCCGCTTCGAGCGTAATGCGAACTATAAGCATGTCCGTTTCGGCAAGATGATGCGTTTCAGCAGTCCGACGGCTTTCATGGCGCAAAAGAAAGAGGTGGTGGATGAGGCTTTTGCCGGCGATATTATCGGTCTGCCGGATACCGGAAACTTTAAGATCGGTGATACGCTGACTTCCGGCGAAGATCTCCACTTTAAGGGCTTACCGAGCTTCTCGCCCGAGATGTTCAAATATATCGAGAATGCCGATCCGATGAAGGCAAAGCAGCTGAACAAGGGTATTGAGCAGCTGATGGACGAAGGTGTCGCACAGCTTTTCACGAACCAGTTCAATGGTCGCAAGATTATCGGTACGGTCGGGCAGTTGCAGTTCGAGGTAATCCAGTACCGCTTGCTGCATGAATATGGCGCGCAGTGTAAGTGGGAACCGATCAGCCTTTATAAAGCCTGTTGGATTGAAAGCGACAATGCCGTCGCCCTCGAAAACTTCAAACGGCGTAAAGCCCAGTATATGGCACTCGACAAAGAGGGACGCGATGTCTACCTGGCCGATTCGGGATATGTCCTGACAATGGCTCAGCAAGATTTCCCGGATATTAAGTTCCATTTTACGTCGGAGTTCTGATAATCGGGACTGAAATAAATGAATAAGAAACGGGGAACCGGCAGAAGAGTTATTCTTCACCGATTCCCCGTTTTATTTATAGAGAATATAAATTACTTCTTGTCATCCTCATCTCCTTTCAGCCATTTGCGGCCGGAGCGTGTGCGGGTGGTCCACCACATCAGGATAAGTACGATTACTATCCCTGTCAAATACACTTGTGTCAACGGATCTATTATCATGAGTTTGTTTGTTATCCAATAATAGATAATGATGCAAATATAGTATATCCTTTAGATTATAATGTGGGAAGGACGGAAAACTTACAAAATATTTTTTATCTCCAACAGGCTGCCAACCGTATATGTCGGTGTAAATCCTTTTGCCGGCAGCCCTTCCGGGTTAAGCCATAGCTGGTCTATCCTGGAGTTGTGGGCACCGACGATGTCGGCTTCCCAGCTGTCGCCGATCATTAGGGTTTCGCTACGGCGGGAATTGGTGTTTTTGAGGGCGAAGTCGAATATCCCCTTATGCGGTTTCTGGATGCAGGCATCTTCGGAAAGAACCATCTTTTCGAAGTAAGGCGCGAGGCCGGAATTGCTGAGTTTCTTGAATTGTACTTCCCGGAAACCGTTGGACAGGATATACAGGCGGTAGGAGGGGCGCAAGTATTCCAACAGCTCGATTGCGCCCGGCACGAGGCGTGTCTTGCGGGTAGTGCGTTGCAGGAAGTCGTTGTTGATTGCCAATACCGCATCCTTGTCTTCTATCCCCATCGGGCGGAGCATGTAGCGGAACCGTTCGACGATCAGTGTCATGCGGTCTATCTCATTGTTGCGGTATTGTTCCCATAGCAGGTTGTTGTGTGGCCAATAGATGTCGAAGAAAGCCTCGAAGGAGGCATAATACCGGTCAAAGTGGTGAGCGGCATATAGTTCTTCGAGGCATTCTTTATTGTTGTGGTACGTATCCCAAAGGGTGTCGTCCAAATCTATAAAAAGACTTTTATATCTTATCATCCTACTTCTATCACCAGATATTTACCTAAGCTCCAGAACGCTTTTTCGTCTGTAATCTTCAGCGTGATGTTGCCGTCTTCATCTTTTACAAACTCATAAGAACCTTCCGGATGGTTGGATTTCAGTTTTGCTTTGCCGGCGAACAGAGGAATCTCTTTCACTTCGCGGATGTCGATAGAGATGAAATAGTCCTTGTTGAAGCCGCTCTGCAGCACTTTGGACTTGGAGAACAGGCCTCCGCCTGAAAGAATCTTCTGGTCTTTCAGCTCTTTGGATGTACCGAAGCAGTAGTAAGCTGTGTTAAGAGCCTTGTCCTGTTCCTGTAGCTTTTCAGACTGTGCGGCGGTTGTTGTTGCCAAGCCTTCCACATCTTCGTTCAGCGAAGCAACCATTTCGTCCAGTTCCTGGATGCGTACGTTCTTCTTTGCCAAGTCTTCCTGCAAGGTGACGATCATGTTTGCCTTCTGGTCCAGTTCGGAAGAAAGGCGGCTGATTGTTTTGCGCAGGGCTGCCGACTGAATTCCGCTCTTTTTCAGCTTCTCTTCCAGTTCGCTGATCTGCTGTTTATTCTTTTTCAGCGTTTCGCTGATCAACTGCATATTTTCTTTGATCTGTTCGCGGTTGCTCTTGTTCAGATCGCCTTTTTGCTGTTGGATATTGAGATAGTTTTCAGCATCACGGATAGACTGGATGTCAGCCTCCACGTCGTTGAGTGTGCCGAGTATCTCGTCCATCTCGGAGTTTGCTTTCGTGTTTTCAATTCTCAGAGAGTCGTTTTCTGCTTTCAGCTTCTTGTATTCCGCTGAATTTTGTCCGCAGGAAGACAGCATGGCTGCGCAAATCGTTGTTGCAATTAATACCTTTTTCATTTTCTTTTTGTTGTTACGTTAAACTTCTGTTCCTGTCTCTTTGTCCTTTTTATCTTTTAAGCCTGCTAAAACTATAACAATTTCTCCTTTCGGTTCGTTCACGGTGAAGTGGGCGATTACCTCTTCGAGCGTGCCGCGCACTGTTTCTTCGTGTATCTTGGATATTTCGCGCGATACGGAAACGGGACGGTCATTCCCGAAAAACTCGGTAAGCTGTGTCAGTGTTTTGACCAGCCGGAAAGGGGATTCGTAAAAGATGATGGTGCGAGGTTCCGTCGAAAGTTCTTTCAACCGGGTCTGCCGTCCCTTTTTCTGGGGCAGGAAACCTTCGAAGCAGAACTTCTCGTTGGGAAGTCCTGATGCGACGAGTGCCGGCACGAAAGCGGTTGCTCCCGGCAGGCATTCCACCTCCACGCCCTGGCGTACACACTCGCGCACGAGCATGAAACCGGGATCGGATATCGCGGGGGTTCCGGCGTCGGACACCAATGCGATGTTTTCGCCCGCCTTGATACGGGCTGCCACCTGTTCCACGGTCTTATGCTCGTTGAACTTGTGGTGCGACTGCATCCTGTTCTGTATCTCGAAATGCTTGAGCAGAATGCCGGTAGTACGGGTGTCCTCCGCTAAAATGAGGTCGACCTCTTTCAGCACGCGAATCGCCCGGAAAGTCATGTCCTCCAGGTTTCCGACGGGAGTGGGTACTACTGTTAATTTTGCCATAATCCTTTATTCTTTAGAGGAAACGTTTTTCGAGCAGCTTGATAAAATCGGCCACCGCTTCATCTTCTATGTTCCATTTTAATTCGTTATTCAAATATGTGATCGAGTCTTCATAAGAATGAATCTCGTTCAGGTCGTTGATAGCCTTGTTCATCCGTGCTTCGTCACCTCCGAACAGTTCGCGACGGAAACGGAAACGGTCGTTCAGGCTGAAGGCTTTCCTGAAGTCGGAAAGGTTTTTCTTTTCCAGGATATCGTTCAGGAATAATCCTCCACGCTCTGCCGTCGTCGCCTTATTCGGTACTTCCACTGCGGGCGGAGCCGGTTCGACGAGCGGTTCGGGCTTGACGGCCACCGGCTCTTTCACCGGAATTTCTTCGCGGGGTGCTTCCGTGACAACCTCTTCCGGAGTGGCTTCTACTTTTTCCGGTTGTTCGGCAATAACCGGGTCGGCTACTGCGGAAATTCGCTCGGGAGCGATATTTTTTGGTTCGGGAGCTATAATTTTTGGCTCCTGTACCGTTTCTGCCGGGGCGGCAACCGATGGAGGGATGGACTGGATCAAAGCCTGATGTTCTTCCATCTGTTTGCGCAGCATCTCGATCTGAGCAGCTTCCAGCGAGTGGAGGTCTTTCAGAATCTTATGCGTGAGGTCGAAAGTCTGGCTGAAGAAAGACACCGGGTACACTTCTGCATCCCGCATTCCGGCAACCAACGTTTCAAGCTCCCGAATATCCAGAAGCAGATAATCTATTTTTTCTTTATTTGCCATTCCTTTTTTTACCATTCATGAAAACCAATAAGCCGGCTTTCGTTTATATTGCAACAAAAATAGGCATTTCTTATATATGTAACGAGTTTATTGTATGAAATATTGTTATTCCTTCACGGCCCTTTCGGTGTATGCACATCGACAAATCATCATTTATCGGTTCAAATATTCTTAAAACTTAAACAAGTGGGAAGGTCCTGACTCGTCAAGATCGCTTGCGAAATGGTATTGCAGTACTTCATGGGTTTATAGTGCCGTAAAGGAATGAATAACCCGGCAGATAGAATGAACGATGCGGGAGGTGTACTCCTTCCATACCCATACGCTATTCATGTTACAGCCGTGAAACAAAAGAAATCCAATTGTAACATAGAAGGAAAACGGTTGTAACATGAAAAGAATACAGCTGTAACATGCAATAGAAGACCGATGTTTACCCGTTATTGATTCACTTTTTGCCAGATGTGAAACAAATGATGATTTAACGGGGTGTTCTTCGATGCACACGGAAATACCAAACAGACTCTGCCGAAACAAAAACAAGCCCCGAAGGTGGAAACACTTCCGGGGCTTCGTCGTTTATTATTCTTCAAACTCTTTCGGCAGGTTGACCAGATAGAGTCGGTGGGTCGCACGTGTAAAGGCCGTGTAGAGCCAGCGATAAAAATCTTCGCCCAGCATCTCCTCGGTGATGTAGCCGATATCCAGGAAAACGTTCATCCATTGTCCGCCCTGTGCCTTGTGGCAGGTGACGGCATAGGCAAACTTGACTTGCAGGACGTTGTAGTGCGGGTCGGCCTTCATCTTTTTCATCTTGCCCGCCTTTGTCGGTATGTCGTCGTAATCTTCAAGGATGGTGTAAAACAGTTTATCGTTCATCTCTTTCGGTAGTGCAGGCGCGTCTGTCTGCAACGTGTCGAGCAGGATTTTGACATCCATCTCGAGGTCGTAGTCCTGAAAACGGACCAGTACGTCTGCGAAGCGGAAACCGTAAAGCTCGTACGTCCTTCGTACACGGAGCACCTGCACGATCTCGCCGTTCGCGATAAAGTCCATCTCCTTGCAATCGGCCGTCCAGAAATAGTTGTTTTTGGCCACCATCAGGCGGTCGCCGGACGAAAGTTCCTCCTCGCGGTAGAGGATACGGTTACGGATGCCGTTATTATATATGGTAGCCCTCTTATTGGAGCGGGAGATGATCATGGTATCCTCGATCCCGTCCCGGCTGTAGGCGGAAGATATCTCTTCGATCAGTTCGTCTCCGTTCACCTTCCTGAAGTCGGTAAAGCCTTTCAGCCGGAGCTTGGGAAATATTTCCACTGCATCATTCCGTAAGGCGTCCCTGAGGCGAGTGGCATTGAACAGGATTCCGGAGTCTTCACTTTGGCGGACCACTTGGGTAAGCGTGATTTCCTCTACTTTCAGATTGTATCCCTGCAGGACTTGCTGGCTGAGAGCGGGGCTTTCGGACTGCATGACAGGAGGTAGCTGCGCCACGTCGCCCATCAGGATCAGCCGGCAGTTCTCGCCGGAGTAGACATATTGGATCAGGTCGTCCAACAGACGTCCCGTTCCGAAGACGAACGAGTCCAACCCGTCGTTGGCGATCATGGAGGCTTCGTCAACGATGAATAACGTGTCTTTGTGCAGGTTGTCAGCCGGATGGAAGCCTGTCGGTTCGTTGGAGAACGCTTTCTGGCGGTATATTTTTTTATGGATCGTGTAGGCTTTCTGTCCGGCATAACCGGAAAAGACCTTTGCCGCCCGTCCGGTCGGAGCCAGAAGAATACTTTTTTGCTTGAGTTCCGCCATCGTCTTCACCAGTGCGCCGACCAGCGAAGTTTTTCCCGTTCCTGCATATCCTTTTAGCAATAGCAACGAATCCGTCTCTTCCGAAAGCAGGAAATCAGTCAGCCTGTTTAATGCTAAAAACTGGTCTTCGGTCGGATTATATGGGAAATTTTGTGTAATTTGGCGGCTTAAATAACTATTTATCATTTTGATCGCAATAATTTTCGCGATAAAGGTAGTGTATTAAATATTCTTTTTTAAATTTGCCGAACGAAATAAATTCAAAAAACAATATAAACCATGAAAGTTACATTAAAGATTTTATTGGCTGTGGCAGTATTACTGCTTGTGTACATGTGTTACAGAAGTATTATGGGTCCGATCGAGTTTAAAGAAGAAAGGGATCGTCGTGAAACTTTAATCAAGGCGCGCCTGATCGATATCCGTAAGGCTCAGATCGAGTATAAGAACCTTCACAAGGTGCACGCAGCAAATTTCGATGAACTGAGTAAGTTCTTAAAAAACGAGAAAATACCGTTCTTGATTAAGGAAGGTGTATTGACTGACGAACAGCTCGAGAAAGGTATGACAGAAAAAGAAGCCGTGAAGAAAGGCTTGATCAGACGTGATACCAACTGGGTAACTGCAGTGGATACATTGTTTGGTAGCAGTTATAATGTAGACGACATGCGTAACGTGCCGGGAACAAGCGTGCAGTTCTCAATGGATACGGCTACACTGACTTCCGGTTCCGGATATACAGTGAAAGTATTCCAGTGCGGTGTTCTGTATGACGACTATCTGGGCGATCTGGACAAACAGTTGGTTTACAACTTGAAGGATAAAGCCGAAAAGATGAACAAATATCCGGGTCTGCGTGTCGGTTCTATTGAAGAAATCAATAACAACGCAGGTAACTGGGAAGATTAATGACAGCCTATGGCTATCGACGTATCTGATAAGTTAACAGCAGATTATTCGGAAAGTTATATAATGTCCATCCGGCTTCGGTCGGGTGGACTTTCTTTTTCCGCATACAGTCCTTCGGTGAGCGAAAGTTTCCTGTATAGGGATATGGAGTTTGACCGGGCTAAACCGTATTTCTCTTCCCTGAAGGAATGTTTCTTCGAGAATGATTTCCTGACCTGGTCTTATAAGCAGGTCAATGTGCTTTGTGCATCTCCCCAATATACGCTTGTCCCGAAAGAAGTCTTTCAGGAAAAGCAGAAAGCGGAGTTGTTGGCGTTTACTTTTTCCTCGCCGGAAGGGTATTGTCTGAGTAATGAACTGAAAGACGAGCAGGCCGAACTGATATTCGGAGTAGATGAGGAAGTCTATGAGTTTTGTTCCCGCTCGTTGATCAATCCCCGTTTCGTTCATCATGTCACCCCGCTGCTTTCTTTGTGGAAGAAGCAGAGCCGTACGCGCCTGCCACGCCAGTTGTATGCCGTGTTGCATCGCCGGAGGATGGATGTGGCATGCTATGCACAAGGGAACCTGCTTTTCGTCAACTCGTTCGAGTATGAACATCCGGACGATATTTTATATTATATATTATATGTATGGAAGCAGACCGGAATGGATCAGCAAAAAGACCAGTTGCGCCTTTTCGGTGAAGCAGCCTTGCGCAGCAATATCACGAATACGTTGCGGAATTATTTACAATATATTGATCCGCTGGAGATTCCTTCCGAAGCCTATCTTATGGGGCCGGAGGTGATACAGGCTCCGTTGGATCTAATTGCCTTATCATTATGCGAATTATAAGTGGAATATACGGACGGCGTCGTTTTGATGTCCCGTCTACGTTCAGTGCCCGTCCGACGACGGACTTTGCCAAAGAGAATATCTTCAATGTCATTTCCAACCATATCGACTTTGAAGGATTGGATGCGCTCGACCTGTTTGCCGGAACGGGGAGTATCTCGTTTGAGCTGCTTTCACGTGAATGTCGTAGCGTGACGGCTGTCGAGAAGAACAATGCGCATGCCTCTTTTATCGCCAAAGTAGCCAAGGAATTGAAAACGGAATCGTTGCACCTGATTCGGGGCGATGTCTTCCGTTATCTGCATTCCGCCCCGGCAAAGAGCTTTGATTTTATTTTTGCCGATCCACCCTATGCTTTAAAAGAATTGCCGGAAGTGCCGGGACTGGTTTTTGAACGTGACTTGTTGCGTGATGGTGGAATCTTCGTGATGGAGCATCCGAAGACAAACGACTTCTCCGGTTTGCCTTACTTCTACCAGCACCGTGTCTACGGTTCGGTGAACTTCTCTATTTTTATCAAAGAAGAGGAGAAAAGAGACGCATAAACGACTCGGCTAAGCGTTGCTTGCGCGGGCGTTTGAGCCAGCGTGACGGGACCAGCCTTTCGCAGCTGTGCATGTCGTGCATGAATACCTTTTTCATCTGCCGGGCAAAGGAAGGCTGGTAAACAAATGCATTGATTTCGAAATTGTGTTCGAAACTGCGGAAGTCCATATTGGCGGAACCGATGCAAGTGAGCGCATCGTCCGTCACTAACAACTTTGAATGCAGGAATCCCGGTTTATAGAAATAAACCTTTACGCCCGCCTTTACCATTTCATCGATAAAAGAATGTGTTGCCATGTTTGCCGTGCGCGTGTCCGAGCGTTTGGGGAGCATCAGGCGTACGTCCACGCCACCTAAGGCTGCTATCTGCAAAGCCTGGTTGAGTCCTTCGGTCGGCAGGAAATAGGGCGTTTGGATAAATACATACTTCTTGGCGTTGGCAATCGTGAAGATGGCGGCCTGCAGCAATGTGCGCCATTGCCCGACGGGGCCGCTGGTGCATATCTGCATGATGTTGTCATCCGAATAGACCGGGACGAGCGGGTAATATATCTTATCGTTCAGAAGTTTCTTGCTGACTACGTACCAGTCGATCAGGAAAGCCGCCTGCAATCCGTGTACGCCTCTTCCTGTGATCTTGAAATGTGTGTCCCGCCATGTTCCCCAATCCGTTCCTTTCGTGTAGCGGTCTGCAATGTTCATGCCACCCATAAAGCCTACTTTGCCGTCTATGACGACAATCTTCCGGTGGTTCCGGTAGTTCACCTTGCTGGTCAGGACCGGGAACGCTACTTTCAGGAAGGCGTTAACCTCGATACCTGCATCCTTCATCTCATTGAAGAACTTATCTTTTACTTTCCAGCAGCCCACATCGTCGTAGAGGAGACGTACTTCGACGCCCTCCCGTGCCTTTTCCATTAACAACGTCTTTACTTTGTTCCCGATTTCATCATCGCAGAAAATGTAGTATTGGATATGGATATGATGTGTTGCCTTGGCAAGTTCTTCCAGCAAGTCGCGAAACTTGTCCGTCCCGTTCGTATAGATCGTGATGTTGCTGCCGTAGAGCAGGGACGACTGGTTGCTGTTTGTCAATAGCGTGACTAATGGCTGGTAGGGGGCAGGGACAGAGCAGCTGTCCTGTGGGAGTTTCCCTCCCTGCGGCCGTTTCATGATGCGCTTGTAGGTGCGGCGCGAGATGATACGCTGTTTCCGGTTGTCCTGTCCGAAGAAGAAATAGAAGATGATCCCGACACCGGGGGCAAGTAGTAGTACGACTACCCAGGGAATCGTTTTCAGCGGGTTCCGGTTTTCAGTGATGATAACCAGCACCAGTCCCAGAATAGTGACGCAATATAATATGATGAATATTATCCCCACTATCCATTGTATATGTATGTGTATAAGTGCCAGCATTCCGGATGTTTCTGTTTCTTTTTTCAGCCGCTTACTGTTATTCAGGTTTTTGGCTGAGTAGTTGAATCGATTCGGTAAACTCCGCAATAATTTCAGACAGATGCGGATTATTGTTGCGTAAAATGATTGTTGCAAAGTTTACAATACCGTCAGCATCTACTATTGACGATGACAACATTGTGAAAAGAGCCTTTCGATTATAGGTGGAAAACCAATATTCGAACAGGCGGCTGCGCATACGTTGCTTGTTGTCTCCTGTTTCACAAATGTAGAGGAGTGTGGAATTATTACAATAGAAGAACTCGTCAACGATCGAGATGATTGTGTCGCGGACTTTCCGGTCACGAGGAGATTTGTGATTATTGATATTGGCAATAATCAATTGGAATGAATCTCTTGTAAGCAAAATATCATCCTCCATGAAGCCGATGGAATAATGCGCACCGCCATCCGTGAAGAACTGATAGAATCCTGCTTTGCCGATCGACTCCACCAGATAAGGGGCATCAGCGTTGATACGTTCAATCGATAAAGGCTCTATCATAGAGCAAAGAATTTTTCAGCATCTTTGCCTGTGCGTTCTTTATATGTCTCTTTCATGGATTTCTCCAATAGGGTGAGGCATTCTTGTTTCTTTACCTTTGCTGCTTGAAATTTGGCAAGGGCCTCCTCTCTTGTTATCTTTCTTTTCGTCATACACTTGTTTTTTTATCCTTTGTACCACAAAAATAATGATTTGTGCTGACAATTAATCTTATTTCGGGAGTTTTGTTCCATTGGAATGATATATCTCCATGTAAGCAATAATGTCAGGTTTACTTAATAAGCGGCTTGTTAGATATGACTCTGTTTGGAATTTTACTACTTTTGCCGCCATTAAATATTGAACAGGTTATGATTACTTATATTATTATCGGGATTACGGTTGTCGTGTCCTACATCTGCTTCGGCAACCAGGAGTTGTTCCGGAAGTTGGCTTTCATCCCTTACCGCACGGTTCATAATCATGAATGGTACAGGCTGATTACGCATGGCTTTGTGCATGCCGACATGACACACTTGCTTGTGAACATGTTTACCTTCTGGTCATTCGGGACGTATATGGAGAGTGCTTTCCGTTATATGGGACTCGGTACGGGCGGTTACTTGGGACTGTACTTCGGCGGAATGGTCGCAGCTTCGATTTACGACATGATCCGCCGTCGCAATGATCCTTATTACGTCTCGATTGGGGCTTCGGGAGCTGTTTCGGCTGTTCTGTTTTCCTCCATCTTACTAAACCCTTGGGGGAAGATTCTGTTTTTTGCCGTGCTGCCGATACCGGGTATTATTTTCGGTGTGCTCTATTTAGCTTATTGCCAGTATATGGCAAAGCAGGCGGGCGATAACATTAATCATAATGCCCACTTTTACGGTGCACTTTATGGCTTGCTCTATCCGGTTATCCTCGAACCTTCACTCCTTCGGGTTTTCCTCTCTCACTTCTGATAATGGCAAATTGAAAACGTCCTGTCCTTTGACGAAAAAGATGCCGTCCATTTATATAAAAGATGCCGCCCTTTCTGAGAAAAGGACGGCATCTTTTTGAAACGGATTTATTAGAACCTTCCACCCGGGCCACCATGGCGCGGGCCTCTTCCGCCCGGTCCCTGTACGTCGTTCATGCTGGCACCACCTTTAAAGACGCTGAAGCGGTAGATGAAATGTACCATAAAGTAGCTGCTTAGCGTGTTATACTCCGTATCCTGCGTATAGCTGGCGGTTACACTACGGGAGATGTTGCTGCGTTGTTTCAGGATATCGTATATCTTGAAACGAAGCGTTGCCTGCTTCCCTTTCAGGAATGATTTGGAGGCGGAGGCATTCCATAATACTTCCTTTTGCTTGAATCCGTCGGAATATCCGGAGTTTGTCGACCAGGTGATGTCGCTTTCAACTTTGAAATCGAGCGGGAGGTAGATTGTTGTTGTTCCCCCCAGCCCATAGTTGAAAGCGTTCAGGTCACTTTGCCCCTGGAGTGAGTTCTGAGTCCCGTTATAGCGGATGTTGCCGTTCAGTCCGAGGTCCAGATAGTCGGAACGGAAGTCGATACCGGCGCGTTCCATCAAAACAAGGTTCTTATTCGTATTCTTTTCATCGTTGATGAACCCGTTACTGTTGGCATAGGAACCCATCGTCATCGAGTTGATCGAGAATTTCCGGTTCTTGAGCGGTGTGTTGAACAGGATGCGGAGGTTACCGTTGTAATTCCCGTTCACGTTGTCATACGTCGTCATTTTCTTACCGGTATTTCCGACATAGACGGATTTGTTGACGATGTCGTTGATGATATAGTTGAAGTTCAACATCATCATCATAGCCGTTTGCTTCTCAGGTATGAACTTCTGGAAGCGGGCGGACAGGTTGTTCGTGTAGGTCGGTTTCAAGTCCGGATTACCCATTGTCGTGTTCAGCGGGTCGGATATATCGGCAACGGGCTGTAACTGCGTCATACTGGGCTGGCTGGTCCGGCCGCGGTAGTTAATGCGGAGGTTTGTCCGTTTGTCAAACTTGTAGTTGAAGCGAACCATCGGTGAGAGGTTCACTACGTTGCGCGACAGTTTGGATAGTGTCGTGTCACCTACGAAGTTCTCACTTGTGCTGTGTGACGGGTCCACAGTCAGACCGACCGTGTAATCGTATTTGGCGCGGACAGCCTTGAATGCAAGGCTGACCTGCTGGTTGATGAAGTTATTCCGGTAACTCTTGCTGTAGGCCGTATCGAGCAGATTATAGTCGTCGCTGCCCTCTTCCCGCGTGTAGGAGTTTTTCAGTGACTCCTGTTTGTTCTGGCGAATGCTGTAGGTCGCCTGGATAAAGTTGTTATGCCCGATCGGTTCCACCCAGGAAAGGTAAGCCCGGTAGTTGTAGCCTTTATTGTCGTAGCGGAAACGCTGGTCAATCAATTCGTTTTCCTGTCCGGCGGCCATCATCATGTATTCCGTATTGGAATAGTTCAGTCCCTTATTATAGGAATCGCTCAAGCCTCCCGAGAGAGAGCCGCTGAAGACACGTCCTTCACTGTTCAGCTTCCGGCTGAATTCGAGTGTGGCATTGACATTGTAGCCTTCGCCATCGGAGAGGTAGTCCGATTCGCCGACGTTGACAGTGTCTCGCAGGCCGTTCAAGGTGTTGAAGCGGCTTCCCTCGCGGCTATGGCTGTTGCTGTAGCTGAAGTTCGGACGGAAGATGATTTGGGTGAGCGAGTCCGGCTTCCATTCCATACGGATGTCAGCGGCCACATTGTCGCTCCGAGTGTTGCTGTTGTTGTTTTCATTATAAAAAGAGGTGCTATCGCCGGGCAAGATATTTTGCCGGTTACTTTTGCTGATAGCGTCGTTATCGGAATGGGAATACCGGAGGTTTCCGCCGACAGTCAGTTTCGGATTGAACTCTTTACTGAAGTTGAGGCCGATATTGCCGGAAGTCGTGATACCGTTACCGGCTCCGCCACCGCCCCGCCTGCCGCGCGGTCCGCCCATTCCTGAAAACATGGTGGAAGCAAGATCCGAAAACCCCATATTGTTCGTATTGTTGATACCTCCCATCAAGGTCAACTGGTCGTTGTTAATAAAGCGATTCACCATGAAGTTCCCCTCATACCGGTCCTCGCTGCCGTAGCCGGCAAAAGCGTTCCCGAACCAGCCCTGTTTCATCCCGGGCTTGACAGTCAGGTTGATGACGGTCTCTTCATCGCCGTCGTCGAATCCGGTCATCCGGGCCATATCGCTCAGTCTGTCCAATACCTGTACTTTGTCAATCATCTTCGACGGCAGGTTCTTGGAAGCTACTTTCGGGTCGTCGGAGAAGAACTCCTTCCCGTCGATCAGCACTTTTTTGATTTCTTTTCCGTTGACGGTGATTTTTCCTTCGCTGTCTATTTCCACGCCCGGCATCTTCTTCAACAAATCTTCCAGCATGGAACCTTCCGTTACCTTATAAGAGTCGGCATTATATTCCATCGTATCGTTGCGCACCGTCACTTCCGGGGCTTTCCCGATCACGACTGCTTCACCCAGTTGGATCGCTCCGTCGCTCAAGGCGAGTTTACCCAATTTGACCGGATTTGTCTTTCCCGTAATCTGCAGGGGTTGATAAAGCGGATCGAATCCGACAAACGATACGTGCAGCAGATAGCTGCCGTTTTTAATATTCTTAAGAGTGAAAGCCCCGTTACGTGAAGTCGCGACACCTCCGACCATCGAACTGTCTTTTACGCTAAGCAAACGAACCGTCGCCTGTTCGATCGGTTCATTAGTCCCCTCCTCAACCACCGCTCCGGTGATGTCTACGCCGCCGCGCTGTGCATATGTCGGCATAGTCAACAGAATTAAAAACAGAATTGCAAAATACCTTCCCAGTTTCATAACTTTTGTTTTATCTTATCTGATATTAAGTACGAAAAGATAGACACGGAAGCCTCCCGGAAGTTTAACAAGACTTGGACGGATTTTGATTTATTAACGAATAAGTGTTGCATTAGGCCAGCAGGAAACTTGTTAATGAGGATGTCATTAATATTTTTGCCACCCTCGAAAATATTGATGGGGGCGTCGGAAACATTTATGAGGGTGTCGAAAATAAATTTCCTGCTTATCAAAAGATAAAAGCAAGAAGCGGCAAATAGTCCTTTAAACTGTGACGGAGTATTTTTAAAGCCTGTGATATTCTATACTCGACGGTTTTTATGGATATACCGAGTCTATCGGCTATCTGTGCATTTGTCTTTTCTCCGAAACGGCTAAGTATGAATGTATCCCGGTAAGTCTCCGGCAGGTCGTCTATGGCTTTCCTGATATTTGCAGTCAGTTCGTTGACAAAATAGTAGTCCGGATCTTCAAACTGATCTTTGATTTTTTCATAAATCTGGTTATGGATGCGTTCATGATATTGGTTTTTTTTGATCGCGTTCAAGCAGCGGTGTTTAGTGGAAATAAACAGATAAGATTTCAAGGACGTCTCAATTACGAGATTTTCTTTCGTCTCCCAGATGAAGAGCATGAGTTCCTGAACAAGTTCTTCTGAATCATCATCGGAAATATATTGGGAGGCATATTCACAAAGTGGTGAGTAATACTTGACAAATAGTTGTTTGTAAGCATCTTCATTCCCTTTTTGTAATAAAGTTATCAGATCATTCTCTTCCATATCCCTCTACCATATGAATTAAAAATTACGTTTTTTCATAATCTTTGGACAAATGTAGGAAAAAAACAGATAGATCACCATGTCGGATTATATCTTCCAGGTCAACAGTACCAAAATTTGCGTTCATTTTTTCTTGAAATCTATGTAGTTGGCTATTCCTCTATTGATTTGTTATTTTTTTTAAAGATATAATTCGGTCAAAGCAAAAATTCCGGAATATTTTTGCAAAACTGTTTAGGGTGACTCCTCTTGGCATTTGTCGTATATATAGAATGAGATCAGAAAAGACATCTATGACGGTTGATAATCCGGGGAGTTCTGCTATTTTGAAATACATCCGGAATACTGCTTCTGAAGAGGAGCGGGTACAAATTGATATTTGGTTGAAAGAAGATCCGGAGCATGAGAAAACTTTATTGCAAATAGCCCGCATCTATTATGCCAATCAAACTCAAGAACGTATTGCTTCACGTAATTCTTTGTGGGCTTATAAGAAGGTTAAAAAACGAATAGATAATAGAAGAAAAAAACTGTGGCTATATCGGGCTTCAGTTGTTGCTGCTTGCTTTATAGGTGTTTTGGCCATGTCGACAGTCATTTCGTTTTTGTTGCATAAGTCTTCGATGCTTACACCGCAACAAATAACGGTTTGTGCGAATAGAGGCGTGCGAACTTGTTTGGACTTGCCCGATGGCTCAATCGCTTATTTGAATTCCGGAAGCACACTTTCTTATCCATTATCCAATGATGGAAAAGAAAGGCGGGTAATGTTATCAGGGGAAGCTTATTTTTCTATAAAACATGATGCGGAGCGTCCTTTTATCGTTAGTGTGTTCGAAGACAAGATGAAAGTGAAAGTCCTCGGGACAGAATTTAATGTTCAGGCTTATAAAAATGATAATATCATACAGACAACTTTAGTAACAGGATCGGTTAACATTGAAACGAAAAATATAAATGGGGAGACAATTGAAAGAAATTTGTCTCCGGCTGAAAAAGCTATTTATGATTTGTCGAATAAAACCTTGGACGTTATAAAAGTGGATGTTGAAAGTGAGATTGCTTGGAAGGAGGGACGCTTGATTTTTAAAGAGACACCTCTACCCGATGTATTGAAAAGCTTGGCTAACTTTTATGACGTAGATTTTGAAATTCGGGACTCGGTACTTAATTCATACCGTTTTACAGGTACTTTTAATAATCGGCAGTTACCGCAAGTCCTGGATTATCTACGGATATCTTCTCGAATTAATTATTCGATAAAGCGAATGGAGGCGGATGACAGCTTGTCCGAACAACGAGAACTGGTGGTACTTCAAAAGATGAAATGATAATAAGTTTTCTGAATATAAATGTTGAACTTAAATTTAATGCTTATGAGATAAATTAGAGAAAAAGGATGTAAAAGTAGAGAGTCTGACGAAGAAATATTCGTGATTTCCTTCGCCAAAATAATTAAGAGTCTGTATTTCCAGACTAAATTTTAATCTTAAATCAATAATTACAAGTATGGCTAAAAATGATGATGGCTGGCTGGATAAGATATCTTATCCAATACCAGATTTAGGAAAATCTGGTATTGGATAAGATATCTTATCCAATACCAGATTTAGGAAAATCTGGTATTTGTCGTGTATTCAATTTGATTTTTTTACTTCTGTTTATATCTGTTGAAGTGGCATTCTCTTCTAATACTTATGCCCAAAACACAGTGTTATCCATAAGTGCCGAGAAAAAGAGTATAGCAGAAGTATTGGACGTTATAGAAAATAAATCGGATTTCCATTTTTTCTATAATAGTAAGTTAGTAAATGTAGATCGCAAAGTTACATTTGAAGTTAACAACAAAGATGTTTTTACAATTTTAGAAATCTTATTCAAAAACACCAATATCGCTTATAGAGTTGTTGATAAGGATATAATCTTAACGGCATCAGCAGCTTCGAAAGGTGAAAAACAGCAACAAGCGAGTATACGGATTACGGGAGTCGTTCTTGATAAAAACGGGGAACCTTTGCCTGGTGCGAACATTATGGAGATCGGAACGACTAATGGAACACTGACCGATGTTGACGGTAAATTTGTATTAAATGTAAAAGAAAAAGCTTCATTACGTATATCTTATATTGGATATGAAACAAAAGATGTGGTGTTAAAAGGAACCAAATCTTTAAAAATTATTCTTGAAGAAGATGCAATACAAATATCAGATGTTGTTGTTGTTGGATATGGCGTACAGAGAAAGGAAAGTGTTGTTGCTTCTATTTCTCAGGCAACAGAGGAGGATTTACGTCGAACGGGTAATTCAGGAAACCTGACAGAGGCGTTGACTGGACAACTTCCAGGTCTTGTGACAATGACTTCTTCCGGAGAACCTGGAGGAACTACAACAGGTGAGAGTGCTACCAATATGTTTATTCGTGGACAGAATACATGGAATGGCGGACAGCCACTTATTCTTGTTGATGGAGTAGAACGAAGCATGAATAATTTGGATATAAACGAAGTAGCTAGTGTGTCCATTTTGAAAGATGCTTCTGCTACAGCTGTATTTGGTGTGAAAGGTGCAAATGGTGTTGTGTTGATTACGACCAAAAGAGGGGAAGAGGGAAAAACACAACTTAATTTCAATTATACTGCTACAGGGACAATGCTGTCTAAGCAACCGGATAAGTTAGATTCCTATGATGCAATGATGGCTAAAAATGAGATGATTGAGCGTGAAGTCGTTTTAAACGAACCTTCCTGGGATGCATATGTACCTTATGAAATAGTCCAGCGTTATCGTAGACCTCAATCAAAAGAATATTCGATTATATATCCGAATGTGGATTGGGAAAAAGAAATGTATAAAACGATGGGACTTTCGCACCGGGCGACTTTGAGTGCGCGTGGTGGTAATAAAAATGTCAAGTATTATGGTCAAGTTTCTTATCTGCATGAAGGTGACATGTTCAAAAGGATAGATAACGGTAAAGGATATGATCCTAATTATAATTTTGACCGTTTTAATTTCCGGAGTAATATAGATTTTAACTTGACAAAAACAACAAAGTTGTCTGTTGACTTTTCTGGCTTCTACTCACAAAAAAACACTAATTTTAACAATGAAGGAAGTACATCGAGAGCTGATCAATGGATTTGGTCTGCCACTTATTTTCTTGCACCTAACCTTTTTATCCCTTATCATGAGGATGGATATTGGGGAGCTTATCAGGAAGGTGGCAATAATACGGTTAATCCAATGGCTGTGATTTATAATTTAGGTGTTCGCCAGACAAAAAGGACACAGTTAAATTCTAATTTTACAATTGAACAGAAGCTTGATTTTATAACTAAAGGATTGTCGTTTAAAGCGTCTCTTTTTTATGATAATGAAATAAGAAGTGAAGGTGGTATTTATGACATTAATAATCATGTAAGACCGGGCGAGGAAGCCTCGAATGTAAGATATAAACAGATTTATCCTTTATTGTATGAAGGTCCAGATCAAGATCCTTCTGAATATACGGTGTATCTTCCTGTCAGTACTAACGATTATGACTGGATTGTACGTCCTTGGACTATCCGCAATGAAGAAGTTAAAGCGGCTAACTGGGATTCCAATATTCCGGTGAAAAGGCGTTCTATGTACCAGTTCCAATTAAATTATGCCCGTAGGTTTGATGCTCACAACGTAAGTGCTATGGCTATCATGAAACGTGAAGAATATGCATATGGCAATATGTTTAAAAATTATCGTGAAGATTGGGTAGGACGTATCACTTATGATTATGATTCTCGTTATTTACTTGAATTGAATGGGGCATACAATGGTTCGGAGAAATTTGGACCTGGTTATCGTTTTGATTTTTTCCCTTCGTTTGCGGTAGGATGGTATGTGACAAATGAAAAATTTTGGAAAATAAAATGGATTGACCGGCTTAAACTCCGATATAGTAAAGGATGGGTTGGTGACGACAATGGTGGAGGACGATGGATGTATACGTCTCAGATGAGTTATGGTACATCTGCGCGCTTAAATAATGCATCTAACGGGTCAAGCCCATATACCATGTATCAAGAAACTTCTGTAGGAAATCCAGATGTACATTGGGAAAAAGCGGTAAAGGACAACTACGGGTTTGAAATTGGTTTTTTCAAGAGCCAATTAGGATTATCAGTTGACTATTTTACAGAAAAACGCACTGATATCCTTATTAATGGAAGTAGCCGATCTGTGCCTGTCTTTTTTGGAACTACGCCTCCAAGTGCAAATCTTGGAAGGGTAAACTCAAAAGGTGTAGAGGTAGAACTTAGTTTTAATAAGCAGATTAATAAAGATTGGGATATTTGGTCAAAATTAGCTATTGCCCACAATCAAAATGAAGTGATATTCAGGGATGACCCTCCTTTGCAATTCGATCATCTTAAATCCGCAGGTTTTCGGATAGGACAGGCTAGAAGCTTGATTTCAACAGGTTTTTATAATAATTGGGATGATGTATATGCCAGTGTTCCTACTGAGACAAACGATTTGTCTAAATTACCAGGTTACTATAATCTACTTGATTACACGGCTGATGGTATCATAAAAAGTTCAGAGGATAATGTACCAATAGGCTATTCTGAAGTACCACTAAATACGGCTACATTGACTCTTGGTATTAATTACAAAGGTTTTAGTATTATGTGTCAGTTCTATGGGGTCAATAACGCTACTCGTGTTATATCTTTTAATAATTTTAGGAATGACACAGATATTGTATTTGGTCATGTAAGGGATTATTGGTCGAAAGAAAATCCAAATGCTACATCATTCTTGCCAAGGTGGAAAACATCTGGAGAGAACATTGGAGATTATTATGTATATGATGCTTCATTTTTACGTTTTAAAACACTCGAATTAGGATACTCGTTTAATAAGCATAAATGGGTTAAAAAGATGGGAGTTGAAAATATGCGAGTGTTCTTGAATGGTAATAATCTGTTTTTCTGGTCTGATTTACCTGATGACAGAGAAACTACTTACAGTGGTGGTTCTGCTACTGATGGAGCATATCCTACATTGAAGCGGTTTAATCTTGGAGTTGATATCACTTTTTAAATGAATTTAAGATGAAAAAAATAAATTATATAATGAGTGTCTGTTTGATATTGTTATCAGGTATCAGTATGATTTCTTGTGAAGATTACTTGGATAAATCACCGGATTCCGATATTTCAGAAAAGGACGCATTTGGAAGTTTCAATAGTTTTCAAGGATTTATCGAACAGATGTATAACTGTATTCAAGATCCTGATAAAGGTGGGGCATGGAATAGGTGTTTGTTTGCGGATGAGACGTTAGGTCCATCTCCATATCCATTTGACCAAGGGAACTACTGGAGCAATGAAACTTATTTTTTTGGACATGCGGCCTCGCCGACAAGTCTCAATAGTCGTGATAAGAGAATTTGGGAAAATGCATGGTATGCTATTCGTGTTGCAAATTTAGCTCTTGCAAAGTTAGAGGAAGACGGGCTTTTTTCGGGAACTGAAGAAGAAAAGAATCATCTGAAAGGGCAGGCTTTGTTTTTTAGGGGATGGTTTTACTTTGAAATTTGTCGTTTCTGGGGCGGTATGCCTTATATCCAAAAAGTAATAGACCCGGTGGAAGATATGTTTTCGGAGGAATACAGTAGGTTGAATTTTAAAGAAACTGCGCTCAAAATGGCAGAGGATTTTCGTGCAGCTGCTGATATTTTGCCTAATCACTGGGATTTTTCAGAGCCAGGACAGGCGACTAAAGGCCATAACAGAGATCGAATAAATAAATTCCATGCATTAGGTTATCTGGGTAAAGCTTATTTGTTTGCTGCAAGTCCGATGATAAATGAAGAAGCTACAGGAAATAGTTCTTTTGATCCAGAGCTCTGTGCGAAGGCGGCACAAGCTTTTGGTGAATTGTTACAATTGGCTGATGAAACGGGCATTTATAAAATGCAAACTTGGGAAACATGGACAGATTGTTTTTGGCGTTGGAATTATGAACGTCCGGGGGGAACAGAATGTATCATGATGCCTACGATTTATGATCGTAGCCGTGTCCGTTGGTCTACAACGGGAGGTATGGTTCCTTCTTCCATCGGAATGAATAGCGGTTCGTCAGCAGATGTGCCAACCCATAATTATATAAAAAATTATGCAATGGCTAACGGCCTTCCGATAGATGATCCAGCATCCGGATATGATCCGAATGATCCTTGGACGAATAGGGAACCACGATTCTATAAAGATATACTTTATGATGGATGTCAGATTTGGGCCACTGAAGGTGCTGATAAATATGCTCAGTTATATAATGGCGGTCGTCATCGTAATGGAATTAATCCGGCGAGTGCTACCGGATATTATTACTTAAGATATGCTCCTCTTGGAAAGGATTTTACAGTGTCTAAGGCTGAGCAGCTACAAGCTTATAAGCCCTATTTAAGGCTTGCCGATATTTATTTGATGTATGCTGAGGCTTTGAATTTTAGCTCAGGTGGCGGGCCAAATGCAAACGCATCTAACTATTCGTTGACAGCAGTTGGAGCATTGAATATTGTACGGAATCGGGCCCAATTACCGAATCTTGCCGAGAAGTATTGTGCAAATAAGGATGTCTTTTTTGAAGAAATAATTCGTGAGCGTGCTGTGGAGCTGGCATTTGAAGGACAACGTTTTGATGATTTACGTCGCTGGAATCGTAATTACGATTCTCGTTATCTTGAAAAGACTGCTGTTGATTTTGATCGAGGTAGTGATGGTAAACCTATTAATATAAGAGAACGTTTGGTTATCAAGCGGGCTGTTGAGCAAAAACATAATTGGTTGCCTATCCAAACTAAATATACGACGCAATATTCAGGATTTCCACAAAATCCGGGATGGTAAAATTTTTATAACTCTAAAAATTTGTCACGTATGAATAAAAATATAATATATTTCATTATAGCTTTGTTTGTTTGGAATTTGTATTCAAACAAATTGATGGCTCAAAATAAAAGCCAGATAACGGTTCAATCCAGAATTGTAGATGAATCCGGCAAGGCTATTGTAGATGCAAATATCTACAGTGGAAATAGCCATACTCAAACAAATGAAGATGGTAACTTTACATTAAGAATAGGTGAAGATTCAAAAATAACAGTTGAAGCGGAAGGATATCAGAACGTAGAACTTTTCGGCAGCGAAATAAAGGAGGAAATTAAAATGGTTCAATCTCCTCTTTATTATGACAATAATGATATGGTAAATTTACCATTTCGGAGTGTGAAAAAAGGGGATGTTGTCGGAGCTGCAAATAGTTACAATGTGAGTGACATTCATTCATATGATAATTCTATTTGGTTGAATGGTATTATGAGTGGAAGAGCTATTGGTATGTTGGGATCTAATAATATTCGTGGTCTTGGAGTTAGCTTAGACGTTGGAGCTATTATTGGAACAAGTACAGGAACTGCAATGGTTGTTGTAGATGGAATGCCTCGTGATATAAACGGAGTTCGCCTTTCAGATATAGAGAGTATAACTGTTTTACGTGATATAAATTCCGCTATCTTATATGGCTCAGAGGCGATGAATGGTGTTGTTCTTATTACAACAAAGCGAGGAAAAGCATATAAAAAAAGTGCTGAATTTTCAGTCGATTATGGAGTTTCTTTCCCTCGTCCTTCATCTATGCCGGAATATCTTGGTTCTGCTGAATATATGGAATATTATAATCAAGCCAGAATAAATGATGGCTTTTCTCCTACCTACTCTGATGAAACAATTAATAATTATCGAAATGGAAACAAATACCGTTATCCGGATGTGGATTATTATTCAAGCGAGTATTTGAAGTCATCAAAGAATTCTATTGACTTGAATGCTCAGTTTTCGGGAGGAGATGAAAATGTAAGATATTTGGCTGATTTGGCATGGAATTCCCAAGGTAGTATTTTGAATTTTGGCGAAGGAAAGAATGCAAGATCAAATAACTTTAACGTGAGGGCGAATATTGATCTCAAAATTAACAATTGGATGAATACGGCAGTCGATGTTACGGGGCTGTTTTACAATGCAAAAGGAGCAAGAGGTAATTTTTGGGGAAATTCATCTACCGTGCGACCATTCGAATTTTCACCTCTTTTGCCAATCAGCATGATTGATCCTGAAAATGCATTATTACAAGGTCGAAAAAGAGATATTGATGGGAAATATCTTATCGGTGGTAACAGTAATTATGTTACGAGTGGAATCGCTGACGGTTATGCTGCTGGAGAAAGTAATTTAATATGGCGTACATTCAGTTTTAATAATCGTTTTAATATGAATCTGGATATGATTACGAAAGGGCTTTCATTTCATACGAATGTTAGTTTTGATTATTTTTTGCAATATAATCAAGATACGCCAAAAGGTTATTCTGTTTATGAACCAATATGGGATGATGATGATCGAATAATCAGCCTTAAACAGCATGGAAAAGATTCTAATCCGGGAACTCAAAATGTAGAGGGACGCTATTTTAGAAGACGAATGGCTTTTTATGGATTATTCAGCTATGATCGGACTTTTGAAAATCTTCACCATGTAACAGGATCGTTAATGGGGTATGGAACGACATTTAAGGATAATGATGGCTCTTATAATGATTTCCAAGGTGTAAAATCCTCTCATTTAGGTCTTCAATTAGGTTATGTATATGATCGTAAATACATGATTGATTTTAGTAGTGCATTAGTTAATTCAGTTAAGTTACCCCAAAAAACGAAAGTTGGTTTTTCACCTTCTCTCGCTTTAGCTTGGGTACTTAGTAAAGAAGATTTTTTCAACAAACCCGATTTTTTGGATTATTTGAAATTGAAAGTTTCAACGGGCATTTTAAAATCTGATATTCCAATAGGTGACTTCTTTTATTATGATAATCGATATACAACTTCTGGCAGTTATAATTGGTATGAGGGAGGTAAGAGCCGTCCAGGGGTTATTTCAAGTTGGCCCTCAAGTACAAACTTGAATTTTGCTACACGTAAGGAAATCAGTGCTGGTTTCCAAACGTTGTTATTTAACACGTTTGGTCTTGAAGCAAATTACTTTTATGATGTTTATGATGGTTTGGTTGTTCGTCCAACATCTACATATCCGAGTTTTTATGCAGATTTTGTTCCATACGAAAACTTTGAAAAAGATTCATACCAAGGAGTCGAAATAGGGATTAATCTAAATAAAAAAGTAGGAGACTGGAAATTTTATGCAGGCTTGAATGTTTTATATTCTGTATCAAAGCGTTTGAAAGTGAATGAAATATATGCCAATGATTACCAGTATCGTAAGGGGTATGGCAAAGATGCGACCTTTGGTTTAGAAGCCCTTGGGTTCTTTCAGTCACAGGAAGAGATAGATAGAAGCCCTTTCCAAACATTCGGAACTGTAAAACCAGGGGACCTGAAATATAAAGATCAGAATGGAGATAATATTATTGACTCGAGAGATGAGGTTTTTTTACGTAATTGGCAAGCTCCTTGGTCACAAGGATTGGAATTGAGAGTAAGTTATAAAAAATTTACATTATTCCTAATTGGTGAAGGACAACAGGGTGCGAAAAACTTTAGAGAAAGTTCCTATTATTGGATGGATGGCAACGATAAATATTCTATAATAGCAAGAGACTGCTGGACTCCTGAAACACAAAATTCAGCTAAATACCCACGTCTTAGTTCTGAATCAAACAATAATAATTTGCGGCGTTCATCATTCTGGCTGTATAGTAATAATTATTTTAATATGCGGCGTGTTCAGCTAAATTACAATATTCCGTCGAAAATCGCTTCTTATTTGTATATGAAAGATTTGGACATAGCATTAAATGCTACTGATTTATTCCAAATAGCTCCTAATTTGCATGAGCGTGATTTACGTATAGGAGCTGAACCTTATTATCGAACATTTACAGTAACTTTAAAAGCTAAATTTTAATGCCATGAGAAAGACTAAGTTATATATGATTTCTTTTGTTTCCGTTTTAATTTTGGGCGGATGCGAATGGGGATTGAATCCGGAAAATGATAATCATAGTACGTTTGACCGAATATATGATGATCCTGCTTATGCAGAAGGTTTACTTATTACGGCTTACACACTTATACCAACAAACAGCTATCGTTTTGACGAGACTGCTACAGATGATGCGGTTACAAACGACTTGACAAATACATATCTGTATATGGCTAAGGGTATGTGGACGGCTGAGTATAACCCACAAGATCTTTGGAAAAATTGTAATCGAGGGATATTGTATATTAATGAGTTTTTAGATGTCATTGATGAGGTTGCTTGGAAACCAAATGATTCGGAACTCAATAGTTTATTTATCCGGAGGCTTAAGGGAGAATCGTATGCATTACGTGGGATTTTGAAATATTATTTACTTCGTAATCATGCTGGACCGGGAACTTCAGGAGAAATGTTGGGTATACCTATTTATGATTCATTTATTCAACCATCTGATTTTGCTATGCCTCGTGCTTCGTTTACAGAATCAGCACAAAGTGCGTATGATGATTTTGAAAAAGCGTTGTCTTTATTGCCTCTTGATTATGGAAATAAAGCAGATCTTCCTGATGGATTTAAAGAGTTAAATGGGGTAGACTCTTACAATTTTGTAATGGGAGATGCAGTTCAACAACGTATTAGTGGACGTATTGTTAAGGCTTTTAAAGCAAAGTTGGCTATTTTAGAGGCAAGTCCTATCTTTAATGTGGATAATGATTTGACATTATGGACAAAAGCTGCGAATTTGAATGCAGAGTTGCTTGATATGGGTAAGTTTGATCCAAAGGGAAACTTGTTTTATCTGAAAGCACAGATTGATGCCGGTAACATTACAGCTAATGATCAATTGGATAATAACGAAATCGTATGGAGGCGTCCGATTTCTTCTTCACGAACAATGGAGGTGGATAATTTCCCTCCTTCATTGTATGGTAATGGACGAATTAATCCTACGCAAAATTTAGTAGATGCCTTTCCTATGAAAAACGGATATCCGATAACGGATTCGAGATCTAATTTTGATCCTTCTAATCCTTATGATAACCGTGATCCCAGATTAGAACTTTACATTATTTATGATGGTAGTACTTATAAGAATAAAAAAATTAATACAGGAGTTAATGCTGGAGATAATGGTTTGAATGCAAGGGTGAATTCTACAAGGACAGGCTATTATATGAAAAAACTGTTACGAGAAGATGCGAATCCAAATCCAGCTTCAACGTCAGACCAGCAACATATAATAGTACATATCCGTCAAACAGAATTGTTTTTGAATTACGCAGAAGCAGCAAACGAAGCTTGGGGACCTTCTGCTAATGCTGGTAATCATTTTTCCGCGAAGGATGTGATAGCGGCAATTCGTAAACGTGCGGGAATTACACAGCCAGATACTTATCTCGAATCTATTACGACAAAGGATGATATGAGGGAGCTTATAAGGAACGAACGGAGACTGGAGCTTTGTTTTGAAGGTTTTAGATTTTGGGACATACGCCGTTGGAATTTGGATTTAACTGAAGTTGCAAAGGGTGTACGTATTGAGAACGGGCAATATAACTATTTTATGGTTGAAGATCGTGTGTATGACAATAGCTATATGCATTATGGTCCGATACCTTATACAGAAGTGCTTAAGTATAGTCTTGAGCAAAATGCAGGATGGTAACAAGTTGATTATTGATTTAAAATTATAATACACAATGAAACTAATATATAAACTATTATTTACAGTGGGCATTGCCGTTTTGCTATCGGCATGTAAAAATTTTGATGAAAAATTTGCTGATTATAAATATACAGCAGGTTATTTTCCTTATCAATATCCCGTAAGAACACTTGTTTTGGGAGATTATATTTATGATAACTCCAATGATAATGCACACAAATTTATTATTTCTGTGGCAATGGGTGGTGTATATGAAAATAAAATGGATAGAGAGTTTAAGGTTGCAGTGGATGAAAGTCTGTGCCGGAACTTACTGTTTTCATCTGGAGGTGATGAGGTGAAACCTCTTCCATCAAAATATTATTCGCTTAGTTCACAGGATAATATTGTTATACCTAAAGGAAAATTTAATGGGGGCATAGAAGTTCAGCTGACTGATGAATTTTTTGAAGATCCGTTAGCTATAAAAAATACTTATGTTGTCCCAATTAAGATCATATCCTCAATAGATGTGGATTCTATTATTCCGGAGAAAAATTTTACTCTATTTTGTGTGAAGTTTATTAACGAGTTTCATGGTACTTATTTTCATTATGGAAAAAGCTCTGTGAAAGATTTGTCTGGAAAAACAGTTGAAGAAACTGCCTATGATACTTATAAATTTATAGAGGATTGCCCTCTATTGAATTTAATAACGACAGGGCAGCATCAAGCTTTACTATCATTGGGTTTCAAGTCAAAAATATTCACGGGTGATTTGTCTTTGTTATTGAATTTTAATGGGAATAATTGTACGATATCCTCTTCTTCTGATTCAAAATATATAGTAACAGGGACTGGAGAATATAAATCGAAAGCTTATTCATGGGGTAATAAAGAACGTGACGGGCTCATTCTTAATTATACAGTTAAGGATGAAAATGGCTCTTTATATACAGCGAGCGATGTCCTTGTTATCCGTGATAGAGATGTTGTTATGGAATTGTTCTCACCTGTTGAGAAAAATTAATTTAGTGAATGTCTCTTATTATATATGATAATAATGAAAAGTATATACATAATCATTTTTCTTTTTGTGATATCTATTGGTGATTTGTTTGCGCAGCAAAAAGAAAATATTCCGAGATTGGAAAATCCGATGTCGGTTCAATACCTGGGAGCAAAATTGGAAAAGGCACATCCTCGATTAGTTCTTAATCCAACAATTGAGAAATATGTTAAGAAAAAGATAGAGTCAGATCCTCTTGTGAAGAATTATTATGCAGCAATTAAATTGAATGCGGAAAAAATAAAAGGGCAACCGCTTCTTGAACGTATTGTAACAGGGCGCAGACTACTCTCTGTTTCGCGTGAGATGTTATACCGCGTTAATATGTTGGGCATAGTTTACCGTATGGAAAAAGATTCGGAAATATTACATCGCCTAAATGAAGAAGTGATTGCCGTATGTAATTTTTCAGATTGGAACCCGTCGCATTATCTTGATGTAGCAGAAATGTCACTTGCTGTTGCTTTAGCTATTGATTGGGGATGGGATGGTTTACCGGATGAAACTATTAAGATGGCAATAGATGCTTTAATAGAAAAAGGCATAAAACCGAGTTGGCCTGAGGATGGAAAAAATCCAGGTTGGGCATTTGGTACAAATAATTGGAATCAGGTATGTAACGGAGGAATGATTGCTGCATCTATTGCAATTGCGGAAAAAAATCCTGAACTTGCGGCAAAAACGATTAAAAGGTCTTTGGATGGAATACCAATGGCATTGTCTTCTTACTTGCCTGATGGTGTTTATCCTGAAGGTTCTACGTATTGGGGATATGGTACCGGTTTCTCAACCATAACATGTGCGATGTTGGAAAGTGCATTTGGAACAGATTTTGGACATACTAAACATTCTGCATATATGGCAAGTGCAATGTTCAGGGTCATGTGTAATGCTCCTTCCGGTATGTATTTTAATTATGCTGATTGTGGAGATCGGAGGGGACAAAGTGCTGATGTCGTTCTTGCTTGGTTCGCTTCTAAAACCGGGAATAAGGCGTTCTTTGAAGCAGATCGTTTACTCATAGAACCAGGGAAAATGGGTAAATTGTCTAGATTGGGAGGCGCTGCCTTAGTTTGGATTTCCCAATTCAAAGAGAACAGTGACACTGATATGCCAGCTGTTTGGTATGGTCGGGGGCATAATCCGATAGCGATATTTACGGGAGATAATGGCTATTATTTCGGAGGGAAAGGTGGTCATGCTACAACAAGTCATGGTAATATGGATGCCGGTTCTTTTATTTTTGAACTTGATGGAATCCGTTGGGTTGTTGACCCAGGAAATCAAGACTATCATGAGTTGGAGAAAACAGGATTTAATTTATGGAGTAACTGCCAAGATTGTCAAAGATGGACACTTCTTACTAAAAGTAATTACGGGCATAGTACACTAACTGTTAATGGTCAATTGCAGAAGGTGAATGGACATGCAACATTGCTTGAGGTGAAAGAGGGTGTGCAACCGGAAGCTATATTTGATATGACTGCCCCTTATGAAGGTTTATTGAAAAATGCCCGGCGTTCATTTGTAAAAGAAAGCTCAACATCACTTGTTGTAACGGATGAGATAGAACTCCTTCCTGAAGCTAATTTGATAACATGGCAATTGATGACAACAGCTGATGTTGAAATAACAGAAAGAGGAGCTTTACTTAAACAAGATGGGAAAATTTTGAGAATAGAAAATTTATCACATTCGGATTTAAGATTTTCTGTTATTTCTCTTGATCCACCCCCGTTGGTTCTTGATAGAAAAATAAAAGGATTGAAACGTATAGAGTTACGTATTCCCTCGTGGACAGTTAAAGGAAGAAAAGATGTTATAAAAGTAAAATTGACTAAGTAAGAATTTCTTTCTTTAAAATCAGATAATGAGAATGCTAAAGTTTTTTCATCATTGTAAAGTCAGTGGTGAAAAACTTTAGCAAATCAGGATTTTTAGTAATCAATAATACTATCGAAATGAATACACACATATTAAAATGGTTGTTGTGCTTTATGCTTTTATTAAGTGGACAGTTGGTTATGGCGAATCATAGTATGCATCCACTGAAACAAATAGCCTTTGTAAAAAAGATGATAGAACGGCAACAGGAGCCGTATCGTACGGCTTATGTGCAATTGATTCATTATGCTGATTCGATTCAACTTGTTACTCACCATGCACGAAATGATTTTGCAGTTCCTGGCTACTATGTGAAACCCAAAGAGCATCGAGCCAATTCGTTGGCGTTGCAACAGGATGCTTTTGCCGCTTATTGTTCTGCATTAGCTTATCGGTTGTCTGGTAAGAAGCATTATGGAGAAAAAGCGTGTTATTTTATGAATGCATGGGCTACCATTAATAAGAAATACTCAGAGCCGGATGGACCATTGGTGATGAGTTATTCTGGAACGGCATTTTTAATGGCTGCAGAATTAATGGATGATACGTCATTATGGGATGACCGTGAGAAGCAACTCTTTAGGAATTGGGTAATGGCTGTTTATCAGAAAGCGACAAATGAAATTCGTGAGCGGAAAAATAATTGGGCTGATTGGGGGCGCTTGGGTTCTTTGTTAGCCGCTTCTTTTTTGAACGATAGAGAGGAGATAGAACATAATGTCAAACTTATTAAAGGTGATTTGAGTGATAAGATAGCAAGTGATGGTCACATGCCCGCAGAAGTGGTTCGCGAGAAAAATGGTATTTGGTATACCTATTTTTCGTTGGCTCCTATGACAGCTTCTTTTTGGGTTGTCTATAATTTGACTGGTGAGAATCTGTTTTTATGGGAACAGGAGGGGAAGTCAATTAAAAAGGCGTTGGATTATTTGCTTCGTTATCAAAAAGCCCCTTATGAATGGAAGTGGTATAAAGAACCTAATGTGGGGACTCATGTCACTTGGCCGGATAATTTATTGGAGGCTATGGCCTGTATATATGGAGAGGCTGCTTATGTGGAGTATGTCGCAAATAGTCGTCCTCATATTTATCCGGTACATCATTTTGCATGGGTTTTCCCAACATTGATGCCGCTTTCTTTAAATGGATATGATCTGGGTAGGCAATCGCTTGTGGCGAAAAAAGATGCTGATATAGAAAAACTAAGAAAACGTTTTTCTGCTCAGTTATTAAGAGCATCGGTTTCTAATGACCGGATCAAAGCATTGGTGGAAACTCTTCAACCAGACGGAACTTGGCCTGGTATTGATTATGTCGATACGACCCGTACAGCTTTTCAACATGAACGGCATCTTGGTAATATGTTGGCATTGAGCGTTGCTTATAAAAAAGACGGGTCTCTTTACAAAGGAAATAAGCAGGTGAGAAAGGCTATTCACCAATCATTGGCTTTTTGGTTGGCAAATGATTTCATTTGCGAGAATTGGTGGTGGAATCAAATAGGTACACCTAACACAATGGTGAGTATGTTATTGATACTTGATAAGGATTTGTCTTCAGACGAATCGGACCGGATGTTGAAAATCGCAGATCGTGGAAATATTAATGCTTCGGGGGCACGGCCCAGCGGGGATCGTATAAAAATTGCAGGGTTACAGGCAAAAGCAGCCCTGTTTAAAAGAGATGCGGAAGAGGTTGCCATGCTAATGAAAATCATAGAGGGAGAAATCAAGTTCTCAACCGAAAGAGGTATGCAACATGATTTTAGCTTCCATCACCGGACGGATTGGGTAAATAACACTCTTTCTTATGGTTCCGGTTATGCCAGTGCTTTTATAGAATGGGCATCGAATGTGGCAGATACGAAATTCCGCTTTTCGGACCAAGCAGTCAGATTGCTGATTGATTATTATATTGATGGTATTTGTAAACAGATGATCTATGGTAAGATTTCGGATCCAGGTATCTTGAATCGAGACATCACTCGACCGGGTGAAGAGAAGGTTTGGGGGGCTTCTGATCCTGAAAAATTGAAAAACTTGACGAATTATAGGCAAGCTGAATTGGAAAATATTATTTGTTTGAGAAAAGGAGACCCTTCATGTCGACCAGCCTCTTTCGCTAAATTCTTTTGGCGTACGGATCATTTTGTTTTCCAACGTCCTGATTTTTACACCTCAGTCAGAATGTATTCAACTCGTAATGCGAATATGGAAGAACCTTACAACGGAGAGGGACTGATGAACCATTTTAGAGGAGATGGAACAAATTATCTTTCAGTCCGGGGAGATGAATATAAAAGATTGACGCCTGTTTGTGATTGGATGAAGATTCCGGGAGCAACGATTGTGCAATTGGATAAAATGCCTGGTGAGAATGAAGTGCAGAAATGGGGACTGACTGATTTTGTGGGTGCGGTTACAGATGGTTTGTATGGTGCTGTCGGTTTCAATTTCAAGAGTCCGCATACAGGTTTGGCTGCCAAGAAAGCATGGTTCTTCTTTGACAAGGAATATGTTTGTCTGGGCACGGATATCTCAAGCCGGATGAAGTATCCGGTCTCAACTACAGTCAATCAATGTATTTTGAATGGAGAGGTCACGGTGAGCGAAACAAAAGGCATCGATGTTCAAAAGCAAGGCGTTCGCAACATTGATGGTGCACAATGGGTGATCCATGATAAAGTGGGATATTATTTCCCTCAAAAGGAGAATATTACGTTGCTCAATCAGAAAGTTAGCGGGAGTTGGAGTATCGCAAACCGTCAAACCAGTACACCGAAGGAAACCGTAGAGCAGGAGGTTTTTACCCTTTCCATAGATCATGGCGCACATCCGGACAAGGGCGACTATGCATATATTGTGATCCCTTCCACGGACCGTTCTTCTATTGAAAGGCAGGTGAGAGAAGCAGGGATCGTGACTTTGGCGAACAATAAAGAGTTGCAGGCTGTCCGCCATGATGGACTGAACATGGCTTATGCCGTATTTTATAAAGGCGGGACTCTCCAAGTGAATGAAAAGATTGTAGTGACGATGGATTCTCCGGGAATGTTGATGTTGAAGTATAGTGAGTCTGGTGAAATCCTTACATGGGGTGTTGTTGATCCGACTCATTTTTTGAAGAAGATTCATTGGTCTGTCAATCAGAAGTTAGGTGACTCCGGTCAGGAATGTATTCAGAGCGAGTGGGATGAAAGCACCGGCTCTTCTCGTATTGCGGTGGATTTACCACAGGGAGAATATGCCGGAAAGAGTATTGTGTACCACAAATAATTTAAATTTAATAAGTATGAAAACACGAATTATTGTTTTTTTGATGGCATTGTTGTGTTGCCATTGTTTCTCTTTTGCACAAAAAGAGTTTGTGTCCCAATCTACCCGCCTTGGCGGGCATCCTCGGATTCTATTGCAGAAAGGCGAAGAGAAAGCTTTGAAAAAGGTGATAATGAAAGATGCGATATGGAAAGATATTCATCAGTCACTATTGGATGAGGCTGAAGATATTGTAAAATTACCATTGAATGAACGGATAAAGACGGGCAAACGTTTGTTAAGTGTATCAAGAGAAAATTTGCGCCGTATTTTTATTCTGAGTTATGCGTATCGGATGAGTGGGAAGAGTGAGTTCCTAAAACGGGCAGAAAATGAAATGTTGAAAGCTGCTTCTTTCTCTGATTGGAATCCGTCTCATTTTCTGGATGTGGGAGAGATGACGATGGCATTGGCTATCGGCTACGATTGGCTCTATCCCCAATTATCGGCGCAGACAAAAACTGTAATAGAGAAAGCTATTGTTGAAAAGGGTTTGAAACCTTCTTTTGATGAACGATATAACTGGTTTGTTGATGCTGTTCATAATTGGAATCAAGTCTGCCATGCTGGTGTTACTTATGGAGCTCTGGCGATATGGGAGAAAGAACCGGAACTGTCCCGGACAGTAATAAACCGGGCTATAGATAAAATATCCATTCCAATGGGGCATTATGCTCCTGATGGTGCTTATCCCGAGGGTGTCGGTTATTGGGATTACGGAACGTCTTTTAATGCAATGTTTCTTAGCGCTATTGAAAAGATTTTCGGAACGGACTACGGCTTGAGCCAGTTGCCCGGTTTCTTGAAGACAGGTGAATATATATTACATGCGGTAACGCCGGGCCTGAAAAATTTTGCATATTCGGATAATGGCGCAAACGCATTCTTGGCACCGACTATGTTTTGGTTTTATGATAAAACAAAGGACGCTTCCATTTTGTATAATCAGGCACAATTGTATAAGAAAGATGGGCAAAAACGTATCAAAAGAGATCGTTTGGCTCCGGCAATGCTAATTTGGGGTGCCTCTGCTTCATTAGCTAATCCGCAGAAACCTGTACAATTATCATGGAAGGCTCAAGGTGATAATCCTGTTTGTTTTATGCGTTCTTCCTGGAATGATCCTTTGGCTGTTTATGTGGGAGTGAAAATGGGATCTCCATCTGTTAATCACGGACATATGGATGTCGGTAGTTTTTTGTTTGAAGCAGACGGTGTCCTTTGGGGCATGGATTTGGGCGGAGAAGATTATAATAGATTGGAGACGAGAGGCGTTGATTTGTGGAATACGAAGCAAAATTCCCAACGTTGGGATGTTTACCGCTATAATAATTTAGCGCATAATACATTATCATTTAATCATAAATACCAGAATGTAAAAGGGAAAGCTCAAATTGATGGATATTCGGACCAGGAAAATAATATGTATGTTATTTCTGATTTGACAGCTGTCTATAAAGATCAAGTGAAAAGTGCAAAACGGGCTGTTTCTTTGGTTAATAAAGAATATGTAGTGGTAGAAGACATGGTTGAAGCAACCCAACATTTTACAATGATGACATGGACTATGGTTACCCCTGCTTCGGCTAAAATCTTATCAGATAATGTGATGCTATTGGAAAAAGATGGAAAGAAACTATATGTAAAGGTTGAAGGCCCGAAGAAAGTCCGTTGGCATATTTCACCTGCTCAATCTGATTTTAGTTGTGATTCTCCTAATCCGGGTATTTCGGTTATTGGATTTGATATGGACTTGGAATTATCCGCTAAGCAAAAAATTAAAGTATTCCTTTTGCCGGGAGAAAATAAAAATGTTACATATCAATCAGTATTATAAAAATGAAAAAAGTATCCTCCTTTATCTGCATGGGGTTAATAGCTCTTTCCTGTTCGGGAGAAAGAGCGAGTGATTTGGTAAGTCAGGATTTTTCTTTTGCAGACAAACAGTTACGTTATGCTTTGACTGAGGTCGAGAATGTTCGGAATTCTTTGGGAAAGACGCCGGAAGAATTACCTTCCCCTCGTAATATTCAGGCTGACGGCTCTTTGCGTTTAGTTCGTGCCCGGGATTGGTGTAGTGGTTTTTTCCCCGGTGAACTTTGGTATATGTATGAATATACAAAGGATAACTTCTGGAAAGAGAAGGCCGAGTTTCAAACTGAATTATTGGAACCCTTAAAATCATATACGGGAACTCATGATCTGGGCTTTATGCTATATTGCAGTTATGGAAACGGATATCGTTTGGAGCAATCTGAAAAATATAAACAGGTTTTACTGGAGGGGGCGAACTCTTTAGCTTCTCGTTTTAATCCGGTAGTCGGCTGTATTCGTTCCTGGGACCATAATGGCGACAAATGGGAGTATCCGGTTATTATAGATAATATGATGAATCTTGAATATCTGTTTTGGGCGACTAAAGCTTCCGGCGATTCTACATTTTATAAAATAGCAGTAACACATGCTGATAATACGATGAAGAATCATTTCAGAAAGGATTATAGCTCTTATCATGTTATTGATTATGATACTATAACCGGCAACGTTCGAAATAAACATACACATCAAGGTTATGCGCATGAGTCTGCTTGGGCACGCGGGCAAGCATGGGGATTATATGGCTATACGATGTGTTACAGGGAAACGAATGACAGGAGATATTTAAAACAGGCCGAGCAGATTGCTTCTTTTATCTTTAATCATCCTAATATCCCGTCGGACTTAATCCCTTATTGGGACTATAATGATCCGGAAATCCCTGCCTCACCCCGAGATGTATCGGCTGCCACTATAACGGCATCTGCTTTATATGAGCTTTCTACTTTTTCAGATAAGGGTAAGCAATATAAAGAATGGGCTGATACAATTTTGAAGAATTTGACAGAATCGTATATGGTTTCTTTAAATCAGGGATATGGTTTCTTATTGCGTTCAAGCACCGGCCATAAACCAGCAGGAACAGAAATTGATGTGCCAATCGTTTATGCTGATTATTATTTCTTAGAAGCGTTGACTCGGAAAAAGAATCTGGAAAAATAAAATGCAACTGGGGTTTGCCTTTGTAAAGAACATAGGATGAACAAAAAGAGCTTCCGTCTCTCATTATGAGGCGGAAGTTTTTTTGTTTGCCCGGTGTGGGTATGTTATTCTGTATAAAACAAAAAAGTCGACAATTTTTGTGAATCCTTTTAGGGAAATGTAGCCTTATATTACTCTTTATATAAAGGGGGATAACTAAAATGGATATAACTACTTAAATTTATATATTATGAGATGTAACCGACGAAAATTTATAAAGCAGTGCATTGCTTTATATGGAAGTTTACTTCTACTGCCTGCCTGTGATTTGAAAAAGGGAAGGCAGTCCTTTGTTTCCTTCACCGAAGAACAGGCCGGTTGTATCGGGGCGATTTGTGAACAGATTATTCCTACGGATGAATATCCCGGGGCGTTGGATGCCGGAGTGTTGAACTATATTGATAAACAGCTGTATCAACGTTTCCCGGAACAAAAGGCGCGTTATGAGGCCGGTGTAAAGGCAGTGAATGCCTATTGTAAAGAAATTCTGGGGAAAAACTTTGTAGCCTTGGAGTGGGATGTGCAGACAAAAGTCTTGCAGGATATGGAATCGAATAAGCTGCCGGAGAAGTATTGGCAGGATATCTCTCAATCCGGTTTCTTTTGGATGGTGCGCCAGCACACTATGCAGGGCTTCTACGGCCCGCCACATCACGGGGGGAATAAAGACTACGTCAGCTATCGCATGATGAAATTAGATTATCCATTTTTAGTAGGACAAAACAGGTATGGCAAATAAACAATATACAGCAATCGTCGTAGGCGCCGGCGCCGGAGGTGGAATCGTGGCAAAAGAACTGGCATCTAATCATATTAAAGTTACCCTTTTTGAACGTGGAGACTGGCCCTCTTACGATAAGCATTTCAATGACGAGCTGATTTCCCAGCGTGTACAGGATTTGGGTGCGTCTTTTGGACCCGATGGTAAAAAAAATCCGAGAGTCATCAATTCGTTGGATGGAAAACGGTGGGTGGCCGATTATGCCGTCAATCATGTGGCGGCTTGCGTAGGTTCCGGTACTGTTTCCTATGGCGCGATGGCGTGGCGCTTCATGCCGGAAGATTTTAAGATGAAATCGACCTATGGAGCGGTGGAAGGCTCGACTCTGGAAGACTGGCCGATTTCTTACGACGACTTGGCTCCCTATTATGACAAGGCGGAGCGCGAGATCGGTGTTGCAGGAGATATGTCCGACAACCCGTTCGCACCGAATCGGCACGTTCCTTATCCGATGCCCCCGTTTGAATATAGCAAGGAAGGCGGCTATCTGGCGGAGATGTGTAAAAAGATCGGGCTTCATCCTTTTTATGTCCCGATGCTTCGTAACTCGGTTCCCTATAATGGACGGGGCGCTTGTATCAGAAACCGATACTGTGTCGGCTTTGCCTGTCCGGTGAATGCCAAAAACGGCACGCATAATACCGTAATCCCCGTTGCCATGCAAACCGGGAATTGCACGGTGAGGACCAATTGCAAGGTCTACAAAGTGCATACCGACGGAAAAGGGCGTGCGGTCGGCGTCTCTTATTTTGATGAAAACGACAAGTCCCAAACGATAGAAGCCGATATTGTCGTGATTGCCGCGTCGGCTGCTGAAACGGCCCGTTTGCTGCTGAACTCCAAATCTCCGGAGTTCCCCAACGGGATCGGTAATAATAATGACTGGGTCGGGCGCAATTTTCAAGGACATTCCTATACGGGTGCATCCGGATTGTTCGACTTCGATATCCTGGATGTGACGACCGGTCCCAATACGTCGATGGGTATTATGGATTACAACCATCATAATGAAGGAATTATCGGGGGCGGATTGCTCGCCAACGAGTTCTATATGGGGCCTTATTCTTTTTCCGGACATCGTCCGCCCGGTGCACCTCAATGGGGAAAAGAACACAAAAAGTTCCAACGGGAGAACTATAACCGTATCGGACGCCTGTTCGGCCCTATCCAGGAAATGCCCCTTTTTGAGGCGCGGGTGACTGTTGCGGAGGATGTGAAAGACTATTGGGGAGTTCCTGTTGCCGAATTTTCAGGAGGGCATCATCCGTTGGATGCAAAACATTGTGATTTCCTTGCGGCTAAAGCGGACGAGATATTGAAAGCGGCGGGAGCTGTGCAGACTTGGCGTTACGGCGGCGGAACGGGCGAGCAAAGCGGCGGACAGCATCAGGCCGGAACATGCCGCATGGGTAACGATCCGGCGACATCTGTCACCGACTCTTATGGCAGAATACATGATATGGAAAATCTCTATATAGCGGATGGTAGCATCCATGTGACGAATGGCGGCTTAAACCCGGTTCTGACAATTATGGCTCTGGCTTTCCGCATAGGCGAGCATATTGTGGAGAAATGGACGGGAGTAAAAACAAAGTAAAACAAAAAAGATACTTGAATGAAAAAGAAAATACTTTATTGGGGAATACTGCCGGCGGCTGTTCTTGTCGTGATAGCTGCCTCTTATGCCACATGGAACCGGTTGGACCCCGACTATACTTGTGCCCGATGCCATGAAATAAGCACGGCATGTGCAAAGTGGGAACAGTCGGCCCATGCAGATGTCACCTGTACCGACTGTCACGGTACGGCTCTCGAAAGCTTCAACAGCATGTCTGAAAAGCTGAATATGGTTTATAAACATTTCACCACGAAAAAGACTTTCGAAGATATCCATTTGGCGGAAAAGCAATCTTTGGCCCTTGCCAACCGGTGTGCGGAATGCCATCAGGCTGAACAGGCATCGTGGATGTCGGGTGCTCACTCCACTACTTACAAGGATATTTTTATGGATGTCGAACATAATAAGATGGAAAGGCCATACTGGGATTGTTTCCGTTGCCATGGTATGTTTTATGACGGGGATATAGACGACTTGATGGCGTTGGAAGGCGGGCCGGAAGACTGGCATATCAAAGACGCCTCCCAGATGGATAAACCGGCCATCACGTGCCTTGCCTGCCACCAGGTTCACCACGAACAGCCCAGAGGTATGAATTATAAGGATATGGACGAAGCTTCCCGCGGCGCATTGGCCCAAAAAGCCAAATATCCTCCGACAGCTCTCTATATGCGTGCCGATAAACGGCATATGCCGGCGGATAAGTTGCTGAAAGAACAGATATTTGCAGGCGATTCCCTTGTTGCTGAAATAAAGGATGCCAATACTTTGCTGTGTATGCAATGTCACGCTCCGGGCACGAATCACCAGTTGGGTTCCGGAGATGACAAAACAACTATAGGAGATTTCAAGGATATGTCCTGTATCACCTGTCATGATCCGCATTCCAATCAGTTGAAGACATCACACCGGAATGTCCACAAAAAGCTTTTTAGCGCGCTGTCAAAATAAGGGCTTATTGTATAAAACGTATTTTTAAGGCTTGGAAGAGAGCCGAAAGCGAAGAAATGTTAATCCGCTTTTTTGACCTCAAAAAGGGACTTTTTCGCCTTTTTTGAGCGTTTTCCCCAATTACGACCGTCCTCTTTGCCATTACGACCGTGCTAATGTGTAGTGCACTCGGCACCTCGCGAAGATTAGGACGGTCGTAATGGCGATTTAGACGGTCGTAATTGGGAAGAGGACCGTCTTTAGGGCAAAAAAGCCCCTGAATTTCCTTGGGATATTTGGAACGCCGTCCGTTTTATTTTCAAATATTCGATTCTCCGGGAGTTGAGGTTTATCACATTGTCGGCGTTTCCGGCTTTCGGCAATCAAATTGTACGCTTTCCGGAATGGGCTGCGCACCTCATTTTTTCTATTGTCATTCGATCAGCTTAAAACCATGAAAAGAGTCAAACCAAAATCGATCAAGATTTCGGACGAAATAGAAAAATGCCTGAAAGAGGGGGTTATTGTAATTTTCGGTTTGCGGGAGTCTCATGTGTCCTGGTTTTAGGTAAACCTATAAGTTGTTTTTGCCTCTTTTTACCCCCTTTTTCGCCCTATCCCTTCAAAAACAACAAATTTGCACTTCGAGCACTACTTGAATGAAAGGGGTGTAAGTCATTATAAATAAGAAATATATGGGCGAAGACGGGAGAACGCGAAAAAGCCCGTTTTTTAGGGGTAAAAACGACCTGTTTTTGACTTGTAACTGATTGGGAATAAAAAAGATAGGAGACAAAAGCGAAATGACGAAAAAAAACGTACGTTTAAATTCGTCACAAATTTACGCATACTTTTTAAACCTGCAATCCTTTTCTCAAAGTTTTTTCCTTTTTCTATGTCCTTTCTTATCAATTAGATAACTAAATAAGGACGAAAATACCGCTTTTCACGACAAACTCCAAAAACCCCTCAAAAAATGACGAATTTAAACGTACGTATTTGTAGTCAAAATACAGTCGTTAACATTTACAGAATGCTATACATTATATAACACATAAGTTTTATTACTAATTAAATTATTAAATTATGAACAAGAAGTTTTTTACTCTGGCTGCTGCCTTTGGTTTAGCAGCAAGTTCATTCACGACTGCACAGGCTGCTGCTCAGGTTAAAGGTCCTCAGGGCATTGACAAGGCAGGGGTGAGTGTTTTGTTAGGGGTTACTACAAGTAGCTTTGATGGATCAACGCCTACTTTTACAGGAACTACAGGCCTTGAAGTAGATGGAGCTACTTTAAAATTAGGAACAGCTATGACAACTCCTGATTATGCAGACGTTAAGCCAGCTATGTGGACAGTCTCAGCCATTAAGACTACCTCTACAGGTAGCAAGCTCTATTCTTTCATAAACAATACAACAGGAACTCCGCTGTCTGTTAACCGTAAGGTGGCAATAGAAGCTGGGTCTACTGCTGCAGTTTCTAGTAAGGCTGTTGCTGTTGAATTGTCTGATAAGAATGCCATTACAGAATGGGCATGGGACGAGACTACCGGTCAGTTGTACACTTACAATGCAGCCTTAGACTCTACTTATACTTTAGCAAAAGATGGTACTACAATTGCTTTGTTTAGAGCAAAAGGTAGTGCTATCTCTGTTCATTCTGACAATCAATTAGCTTTAACCGACGGTTTCACCGCTGAACAGCGTGCAACAGCCCTGAAGTTCACATTGAAAGCTTCTGATTTAGGAACTGCTGCTTTCCAACTGTACTTCAACGGTGGCAAAGATGCAACCGCTAAGAATAAACAGGGCGAAAAGAACCCGTTGACGGCTCATAAGTTTACGGCTGTGGCAAATGGTTCATATCTCTCTTTCAAATCAGACAAAGCCCAGACTAAAGGTAAAAAAGCTGATGGTTCTGAAGAAATGAAAGACTGGTACCTGGCTGTCGATACCAACAAGTTTGAAGGTGGTGGCTTTATGCTGATGCTGGATACATTGAAAGATAATAGTTCTGTGACAACTGGTGGTACAAAGAAAGCTGTCGGTTACTATCAGTTTAAAGCTGAATATTATGCCGGCCAGGATTCATTGGTACTGACTACTACAGGCGAACCTCAAAAGGCACAAAGTGGTTCAAGCGAAAACTACTTCGATGGTGATGTTGTAACTCCTGCAGCTCTTAATACTACACCTGCACAAGTACAACTTACCACCCTTACCAACGTAACCGTATTGAACTTGGCTTCAACGATTACAGCTCCGGGTACCGGCAAAGAAGCCCTTATCCAGTTCTCAAAGAACGGCAATCCGGCTGTTGATGCTGATGCATTTATTTTCCCGGCTGCTGACTTGAAGAAGGTTTATTTCGTACAGGATGCTAAAGTGGCTAAACAAGACGGCACAGTGAAGACTGGTTGGTCTTATATCTTGGACAATGCAAAACTTAATGATAAGATCGTTGCTAACGTGAAAGGCGACAAGGCTCTTCCTTATACTCAATGGGTAATGAAGAAAGAAATCGCAGGCGGTACTTATACATTGATGAACCGTGAAGCAGCAGATGTTACTATCTCTGGTGCATTCTATAAAGTAGCAGGCAAAGAAAATGTATATGCTGTCGATGGTGACACAATCAAGTTGGTTGATGCTGAGATCGCTGCTAAGGGTGGCCACCAGTATGATGGTTTCAAACATATCTCTGCAGGCGACCTGAAGAATATGTCTTATGCTTTCGCTTCTGCTTCTACGCTGACAGCTGACAAGTTCCTTGCGATGAAGAAAGACTCTACTGTTGCTTTGATGGACAACGAACAGCGTTTCCGTTTTGAAGTAGATGTTAATGAAGTAGCCTATGGCGCAATGGTTGAAGGCGTTGATACATTGTATCGCGAAGAATATAAGGTTAAATCTTTGGATGGTAACTATGTTGCTCAGAACATCAAGAATGATGTTGTAACATTGGCTTCCCCTGTTGCTGATGAAATTTACGTAATAAGCGGTTTGATGAAAGCCATCGGTACGGATTCTACTTATGTATTCTATGGTACGCATGACGGCGCATTAGTTCCTGCAGGACAGATCATGATCAACGCTCAGACAGGCTTGGCTACTATCGGCGAACCGACTATCAGCAGCACATTCTATATCGTTCCGGAAGAAGCTCCCGAATATAAGATGATCGCAGACAAACCGACTCACCGTGAGTTCCACAAGGCTGGCGACGAAGGCTTTATGTTGGCAAACGTAGACGGCTTCCTGGCTGAACGTCAGCTGACAGACCTGAAGGCTTCTTTGGATGATCCTGCTGCTTTCCGTATGGCTATCGACACAGCTTATGTAAACCGTGAAAACAACGTTCAACCGTTGTATCTGATCGGTCAGGACGTAACATTCGCTGCAACGGCTGCCGATACGACTAAGGGTCTGTTCCTGGTATCCATGAAAGACTCTGCCGCTGTAGACGCTGCTCACAAAGAAATGTATTCTTATAACGATATGCCGAGATTAGGCTTTGTTGCTGCAAGCCACATCGGTGATTCTCTGATTATCGAACGTCCGAATGCAACAGATGCAGATACACTGCAGTCTGCTAAGAATAAAGCATTCGAAAGCCTGGTAGCTATGCCTGCTACATTCTCGTTCAAGGTTTCTAAAGAAAACAAGAGCGAATATTCTATCGTAGCAGCCGATGGTAACCTGGCAATCCTGAACGGTGTTGCAGTTCTTTCTGATGGCGAAGGTCAGATGTTCACTGAATCTGCTCCGACAGCTAACGAAGCAGCTCCTTCTGTATCAGAAGTGAAGGTGATTGCTACCAACGGTGCTATTCAGGTAATCGGTGCACAGGGCAAGAAAGTTGTCGTAAGCAACATCTTAGGCCAGACAATCGCTAACACAGTGATCGCTTCTGACAACGCAACCATCGCTGCTCCTCAAGGCGTAGTAGTTGTAGCTATCGAAGGCGAAGAAGCTGTAAAAGCAATCGTAAAATAAGAATGAAATTATAATCAAATAATTCTAAAACAGGCCGCGCGGGGCTTGCGCCCCAATTACCCTGTGACAGGCGAACAAGCGGTCAAGTTTAATATTAATAATACTAAAGTATATTGAATTTAAAAAGTTCAATGTAGCCGGTAACCCTGTGAAGGACGAAAGCATACAAAAGATAAGCCCCGGAGGTGGTCAAACATCTTCGGGGCTTTATTTTTTTCATCACTATATGGACCGGACATATATTTTGAACCGGATGCGGTAAACATTCTTCTTAAAAAAGATTACATTTGCAAAAAAGAATTCATTGGAGATCTGTCTGGAAAATGAATACCATTAGTTTTAGTGATATATATACCAATTACTACAAGCGGTCGTTTCTGTTTGTGAAATCGTATGTCCGGGATGATATGGTTGCAGAAGATATTGTTTCGGAAGCGTTGATCCGTTTTTGGGAAACCACTAAAAAAGAAACCGTAGAACATCCCATGTCACTGCTTCTGGCTATTTTAAAAAATGGGGCGTTGAATTATCTGAAACACCAGACGGTGAAAGATTCTGCAACAGAATCGATCTCATCTAAAATGATCCGCGACTTAAATTACAGGATAACCACTTTGCAAGCTTGTGATCCGGAAGAAATCTATTCTTCTGAAATAACCGGGATCGTAGAAAAAACCTTGCAATCCTTGCCCGAACAAACCCGGCGTATCTTTGAGATGAGCCGCTATGAATCCATCCCCGTGAAAGAAATAGCCCAAGAACTCTCTCTCAGTACAAAAAGTGTTGAGTATCACATCACAAAAGCGTTGAAACTCTTGCGAGTCGCGTTGAAAGAATATCTTCCTCTTTTTTACTTTTTATTTATGCGATAAAATATTTCGAGAAATGACGATTTTGTTTTAGGGATTTCCATCTATGTGTTGTCTCTTCTATTAAGAGGTAAAAAAAGATGGATAAGAAACTATTACAGAAATATGTAGATGGAACGATCTCGTCTGATGACGTAGAGACTGTTGTGGATTGGTTGGATGCGGATGAAAATCACGTGAAAGAATTTATGGCTTTGCATAAGCTGTATGATATTTCCATCCTTAACCAATCGATACAGGGACAAAAAAAGAAAAAAGGATATCGGGTCGTTTTTCGCAGCATAGTAAAAGAATTATTGAAAGTGGCGGCTATCGCCTTAATCTTGTTAGGCGTAAACTCCTTGCTGCAAAAGGAAATAGTAGAAGATCCCCCTCTTTTGTATCAGACCTTATATGTTCCGGCCGGACAGCGTGCCGAGTTGACGTTGCCGGACAGTACGAAGGTTTGGCTGAATGCTCATTCAAAGTTAGTCTATCCGGTTAACTTCCGACAGGGAAGTCGGCAGGTAGAACTCGACGGTGAAGCCTATTTCGATGTCAGGCATGATGATGAAAGCCCTTTTATAGTTAAAACGAAATCAATGGATGTAAAGGTCTTGGGGACGGAGTTTAATGTGTTGGCCTATTCGGAAGTGGGGGAATTTAATATTTCATTGCTGCGGGGAAGCGTCGAACTCAGTGCTCCGGATCTTTCCCGGAAGTATAGGATGACAGCCGGGGAACAAGTTTATTATAAGGATGGTAAATATGTTTCAGCTCCGATAGGATACATGGATTACTTTAAGTGGAAAGAAGGTTTGCTGTGCTTTAATAATCAGTCGATAGGCATTATCATCGATAAGCTGCGTCTGTATTACGATATCCGAATAGATGTGGCGGACCTGCCTTTCCTGAAAGAGCGGTATTCCGGTAAATTCCGTGTAAAAGACGGGGTTGAACAAGTCTTGAAAGTGCTTCAGTTGGAGCATAAATTTACTTATGTAAAAGATAACGAATTGAATCTGATAACTATAAAATAAACTGCCTATGGAGTAAGTGAAGTCGATTAAATGTAAAACCGGATTATGGTTCCAGCATAATCCGGCCTAATGTCAGCCTGCTGACGTAACCTGTAATTAAATCAGTACTAACATTTTGAAAGTGCAAAGTTATGAAAAAAAAGTATGCGGGGATAGACTATCCCTTGTTATTAAGTGAATTTAAACATCTATGTAGAGTGATGAAGTTAATCTTAAGCTTGTTATTATTATGCGCTTCTACTGTTTTTTCCGTAAATGTGAATTCTCAGACTGCTCGCGTCAATATTGTTGCGAATGAATTGACAGTCAAAGAGATTATTAATCAGATAGAAGAACAGACAGATTTCCTTTTCGTCTATAACAACGAAAAGGTCGATTTGAACCACCGGATCTCTTTCAATGCTTCGGACGTCTCTGTATTCAATGTGTTGAACCAGATTTTCCGGAATTTGGATATTGTCTATGTCATGGAGGGTAATAACATCTTGTTAATGAAGAAAGGAACCCTTCCCCAGCAAGACACAAAGCTATTGAAAGGTATCGTGAAAGACCAGAGTGGAGAACCTGTGATCGGAGCCAATGTGGTCGTGAAAGGAACGACAAACGGCACGGTGACAGACCTGAACGGAAATTTCACATTGGAGGTTGCCGATACGGATATCCTGTTAGTCTCGTTTATCGGATATATGTCACGTGAGATTCCGGTAGGGAATAAAAAGAGTCTCGATATAAGTCTTCTCGAAGATTCCAAAACACTGGATGAAGTCGTGGTCGTCGGTTACGGAACTCAAAAAAAGGTGAACCTGACGGGCGCCGTCAATGTGATTTCCGATAAGGACTTTAAAGACCGCCAGGCATCGACCGTGTCGCAGCTGTTACAGGGTGCGGCTCCCGGTTTTAATTTTGATATCGGTACCCAGAATGGGTTTGAACCCGGAGCCACGATGAATATCTCGATCCGTGGTATGGGGTCCTTGAACGGTGGCTCGCCTTACGTTGTGATAGATGGTTTTCCCGGTGATCTGAACAATCTGAACCCGGAAGATATCGAGTCCGTTTCAGTTTTAAAAGATGCGGCCGCTTCAGCTATTTACGGAGCGAGAGCCCCATACGGCGTGATCCTGATTACGACGAAAAAAGGGAAACGGAATGAGAAAGTAAGCGTTTCCTATACGGGCAACCTGATTGTAAAGACTGCACAAAAATTGCCGGAAAGCCTGGATTCATACACATGGACCCGTGTCTTGAACGAGGCGGGAGACAATATGGGAGGACACCCGTTTAGCAACGAAACCATTGACCGTGTCATTGCATACCAGAAGGGTGATTTCGATTATATCCGGAATTCGATTCCTAACTGGCCGGACGGGGCAACGATTTTTGGCGCGATGCCGGAAGGTAACGTTTGGAATAATGCGAACCTCAATTATGCCAATACCGATTGGTGGGATATCTATTTCGGAAATAGTGTGAACCAGAAGCATGATATCTCCTTGCATGGCGGTACGGATAAGGTGTCCTATTATTTCTCTGCCGGTTATATGGATGACAGCAGTGTCCTGAACTTCGGTACGGACTATTTTAAGAGACTCAACACGTTGGGTAAGATCAGTGTGGCTATTACCGATTGGTGGGATTTTGGCTATGAGACGCGTTTCGCGAAGAAAATCAGGGAAAAACCTAATATGACTAAGGAGGGGGATTATTCTTTTATGTATCGCCATATTTCCCGAAACTATCCGATTACTCCTCTCTATGACGGTTTTGGCAATTATATGTTTGAATCCCATATACCTTCGATAGAGTCGGGAACGGATAAACAGGATGATATCGATTACTGGAATAATTTCCGGATGGAAATTCGTCCTCTGAAAGGATGGAAGATCAATGCTGATTTTGCTTATAATGTCTATAATCAGGAAATATCGAATGTGGAAAAGTATATTTATACTTATGATGTTAATAATCAGCCTTACGAGAATGGTATAAGTATCCCGAATAATTTGCTTCGCAGGAAGTATATCAAGAAATACTGGACCACCAATATCTTTACTTCTTATGATTTTAATATCAATGAGGATCATAACTTTACCGTATTGACCGGTATGCAGTTCGAACGGGGCGACGAATCTTGGGTGCAAGGATATAAGACGGATCTGATTTCGGAAAAAGTCCCGTCATTCCCGAATGCCACAGGCGATGCCCTTTTGTCTGAAGCCCTGGCTCATAATTCTACGGAAAGTTACTTCGCGAGAGTGAACTATAACTACAAGGAAAGGTATTTGTTTGAAGCAAATGCCCGTTATGATGGCTCGTACGTTTTCCGTGACGGAAAGAGATGGGGCGTATTCCCTTCGTTCTCTGCCGGTTGGAATTTGTATAATGAACCGTTCTGGAAAAATATCGAACCGTATGTCAATACGATGAAGATTCGTGCCTCTTGGGGACAGTTGGGAAATCAGAATATTTCTCCGTACAGCGACTTGGAGCTGATCCCTATCTCTTCCGATAAATTGAATTGGATTTTTAATTACGGCTCTACTAAACCGGTCGGATATACATCTGCGCCGGGTTTGGTAAACAGAAATCTGACATGGGAAACGGCAACGACGACGAATGTCGGTGTGGATATGTCTTTCCTGAATAACCGTCTGTCTGCAACGGCGGATTGGTTTGAACGGCGGACAACGGATATGGTCGGCCCGTCGCAGGCGATGCCGGGTGTGTTAGGAGCAAATGTTCCGAGAGAAAATAACTCGACGCTGAGAACCCGGGGGTGGGAAATCAGTGTGAACTGGAAACAAACATTGGAAAACGGACTGTCGTATAACATCGGTGCAAGCCTGTATGATTATAAGTCCGTTGTTACGAAATACTTTAATCCGACTGGGACGTTATCTACCTGGTACGAAGGTGCTGAAGTCGGTGATATTTGGGGATATACGGTAAATGATCTGTTCCGTACGAAAGAAGACTTGGATTCTTACCTCTCTAAAGTTGATTTGACTCATATCGCTGCCAACTGGAATACCGGAGATTTGAAGTTTGAAGATACCAACAATGACGGTAAAGTGAACAACGGTACCAACACGATCGGCGATCATGGCGATTTGTCGATTATCGGTAACGACCAGCCCCATTATCAATATACGATCAACGGAGGTGTCTCTTATAAAGGATTTGACTTTTCGATGCTTTGGAAAGGTGTGGCTAAAAAAGACATGTATTTCTACCGTATGTCTAATATCTACTGGGGCTTTACCAATGGCTGGTGGGAATCATGCCTGACTCCCGGACATCTGGATTACTTCAGGGATCAACCGGGTACGAAATACAGTGGATTGTATGAAGGCGATGCCAACATCAATACGGATGCTTATTGGCCCAGACCTTACCTCAATAGCACGGAAGAGGCTAAAAACAAGAATAACGCGAATACGCGCTATTTGCAGAATGCGGCTTACTTACGTTTGCAGAACGTACAGTTGGGATATAGTTTCCCGCGTAGTGTCACCTCTAAAATGCATTTGGAAAAGCTGAGGATTTATTTCTCCGGTGAAAACTTGTTGACATTCTCGAAATTACCGAACGGGATAGACCCGGTTGCTCCGGTAGGTTTCCCCGAAGGTGGCGGCGGTGATTATTTCGGAACAGCAGGGACAGGACGTTTAACCTATGGTGCGGATCGAATTTATTCGATTGGTTTGACTGTGACTTATTAAGTTTAATCTATTAAGGAATAAAAAATTATGAAACGATTCATATTGACAGCAATCTCATGTATGGCATTATTGTGTTCATGTGAGAAGTTTATTGATTTGCAGCCTCTGGATAAAATCACGATGGATGATTATTGGAGCACATCGACCGAATTGGAATATTATACGCGGCAGTTTTATCCTGCATTTTGTCCTTGGACACAAATGGTCGCCGATATGGCTACGGATAACGACAATATGATTTCCGGTAGCCCGAGTACGATTATGAACGGTGTACGTTCAAAGTCCACTGGCAACTGGACCTGGGAGTGGAACAATATCCGTAATGTGAATATCTTCTTTGAGAATTACACCAAATGTACGAGTGGGTATGAGGCTTACAAGCAATATTTAGGGGAAGCCTATTTCTTCCGTGCCTGGTTCTATTTTAACTTGCTGAAGAAATACGGAGATGTACCCTGGTATTCGCATGTCATCCAAATGGATGATACGGAAGCGCTAATGCGCCCTCGGGATTCCCGCGTGTTGATAGCTGATTCTATTTTGGCTGACTTGGATCATGCGGTTACGCATCTCGAACTGAGAAAGAATGTCGGGAATAATCGTATTAATAAAGAAGCTGCGTTGGCTTTCAAAACGCGTGTCGCTTTATTCGAAGGGTCCTGGCAAAAATACCATGCCGGCACGGAATTCGGGACGGCTGGGGCTGATCCGGTTAAATATTTTAGGGCTTGTGTGGAGGCGGCTGAAGAATTGATGAAGGGTGATTACCAAGTCGGTATCTATAGCACGGGTAATCCGGATGAGGATTATTATAAGTTGTTTGGCTTTGACAATATGTCGGATATCAATGAGGTCTTGCTTTATCGGGCATTCAATGCGGCAGAAGGAGCTGGAAACTCTACGCAGGGATTTGTAACCTATAATAGCGATTCGAAGGGAGCTACATGGGAACTGGTCTCTTCCTACCTGGGAAAGGATGGTAAACCTTATGATTATTTGAATACGGCGGTGACGAGTAAGGGGAATGCTTTTCTGACGAAAATTGCGGAAGATTGTGATGTCCGTTTGAAATCGACTGTTTGGATTCCGGGAGATTTGATGTCTGTCGGCGAGAATGCTTATTTTAACGGGCCGGTTATGGAAGGCGGTGCATTACAATTATGTCCGACTGGTTTCCAGATAAAAAAGACGGCTAATCCAAGCTCTCCGGCTGCCGGTAAATCTTGGGAAACCCAGGGTGAAACAGGGCTTATACTGCTGCGTTACGGCGAAGTCTTGCTTAATTATGCGGAAGCCAAGTGCGAATTGGATAATTCCGTTGCTTATGAGGTTTTAAACTTGTTAAGACAACGTGCTGGAATGCCCGATTTCACGGTTAATGCGCAAAGCTTGGATAAGAACAAGATGGATTATGGCTACTCTGTTACGGATGAGCTATATGAAATCCGAAGGGAAAGGAGAGTCGAATTAGCGTTGGAGGGACAGCGGTATAATGATTATATGAGATGGGCGGCAAGTGCGCTGTTCAAAGATAAACGGCCGAAGGGATATCCGGTTGACTTGACACAATATCCTGATTTCAGCTCTAAGGTGGATGAAAACGGGTTGGTCGACTATTTTAAAAGTGTAATGCCTAATGGTTATCAATTTAGAAATAAGCAGGATTATTTGTATTCTATCCCGCAGGATGAATTAACTTTGAATCCTAATCTGAAACAGAATCCGGGATGGAATTAATCTTTAAATTGCAATATTATGGAAAATAAATCGAATTGGATGTTCTCTTGCATCTTGTGTGCGTGTTTATTGCTTTGTGGAGGTCTGAATGTGCAGGCCCAAAAAACGGGAGATAAAGCTGGTGTTCCGGATTACTATGTTGCGGCCTATATCTGGCCTTCCTGTCATGACGATCCGATGGGGCACGAAGTGTTGTGGCCGGATGGAACCGGTGAGTGGGAAATTATCAAGAAGGGGAATCCCCGCTTTGAAGGGCATTACCAGCCGAAAGTGCCTTTGTGGGGGTATGAACTGGACAATGATCCCAAAGTGATGGAGAAATGGATCGATGCAGCGACGGATCATGGCGTAAACACTTTTATCTTTGACTGGTATTGGTTTAATAACGGACCGTTTCTGGAAGGATGTTTGAATGATGGTTTTCTGAAGGCGAAGAATAATCATAAAATGAACTTTTATATTATGTGGGCGGACCACGATGTGGCGCGCAACTACTGGAATGTACATCGTTACAAAGAAGATAACTCCCGTTTGTGGGATGGTGCGATCGACTGGCCGAATTTCAGGATTGTTGTAAAACGCGTTATCGACCAATACTTCAAGCAGCCGAATTATCTGAAGTTGGACGGTAAACCGGTGTTCTCCGTTTTCAGTTTGGATAATCTGATTAAAACATTCGGGAGTCTGGAAGAGACGCGTAAAGGGTTGGACTATTTCAGGGATGAAGTGAAAAAAGCCGGATTCGCGGGACTGCATGTCCAGTTAATGGCCGGAGGTGTTCCTAATGAAGATTATCTGAAAAAGATAGATGCATTAGGTATTAATAGTTTAACGGAATATAACTGGGGTGGCCCGCATCGTCAGGATTATATACAATGGGGTACCGAAGCGCAGGGACGTCTCCAGAAATGGGATGAGGCAGTTTCGATTCCGTATTTCCCGAATGCATCTATCGGTTGGGACGATACGCCCCGTTTTCCTCATAAGACCCAGAAAGATGTTGTCCATCTGAATAAATCTCCGCAGAGTTTTGCTGCTTTCCTGCAGAAAGCAAAAACATATTGCGACCAACATCCGGACCAGCCGAAACTGATTACGGTCTATGCCTGGAACGAGTGGGTGGAAGGTGCTTATTTGTTGCCGGACATGAAATATGGATTTGATTATCTGGATGCTGTGAAAGATGTGATGATCGACGGTAAATACGAGCGGTACACCAAGTAGCTGATACTTGAATAATAATTTTTAAGCCCTTGCAAATCAACCGCTTTTGGGCGGCGTTTGTAAGGGCTGTATTTTTGATGAAAGAAGCTGATTTATAAGAAGATTAAAAAGATGTCTTATGGAAAAAGCTTTAATAAAAACTTGTTTTGAAGAGGTTCTTATCGGATAAATAGCGTATTTTTGTCTTTCATTGTGATGCTGTTGTTGCAGTGAGCTAACTTTAAATTCAGATATTTATGAAATCAAGTTTTCTTATCTCCCTTTGTCTGGCATTTCTTTGTTCTTGCCAGGAACCTCCTGTAGAAGAATATGCTGTGATTCCCCAACCTGCGGATATTGTCTATACTCCGGGGCTTGTGAAATTGAAAAGCCGGCCGGTTGTCGCTTATCCCGTGGAGTTGGCTAATGAAGCACAGTTCCTCCAATTATATCTATTTCCCGATTTTTCTGCCGAAGCTGTATTAAAAGAAGGCAGTGGAAGTGCGGATATAAGCTTGCAATTAGACCCGGCGGTTTTACCGGATAAAAAAGAGGGCTATGTTCTGGATGCAACATCCGGAAAGATTGTAATAAAAGCAAATTCGCCGTCCGGCATCTTGAATGGTATCCACACTTTGCGGCAGGTGATCAAAGAAAAAGACGGTAAGTTGTTGATACAGAAAGCAACTGTTACAGATTATCCGGCTTTTTCATGGCGTGCTTTTATGTTGGATGAAGGACGTTATTTCAAAGGTAAGGAAGTGGTGAAGCAACTGCTCGATGAAATGGCAGCACTGAAAATGAATGTCTTCCATTGGCATCTGACCAATGACCAGGGATGGCGCATCGAAATAAAGAAATATCCGAAACTGACGGAGATAGGTGCTTTTAGAGATTCTTCCGAAATTAATCATTTTGGGAGTGATGTGTACGATGGAAAACGTCATGGCGGCTTCTATACGCAGGACGATCTGAAAGAAATTGTAGATTATGCGGCTAAACGGCATATAACGATTGTTCCCGAAGTGAGTATGCCGGGACATGCCAGTGCTGCAATCGCTTCCTATCCCTGGCTGGGAACAAGCGGGAAACAGATTCGAGTGCCTGGTAAATTCGGGGTACATTATGAGGTGTTTAATGTGGCCGATCCGAAAGTCATGGAGTTTCTGGACGATGTGACGGATGAGGTGATTGCGATATTCCCCGGTGCTGTATTTCATATCGGAGGTGATGAGGTGAAGTATGACCAATGGAAAAACTCCCCGGCAATCCGTGCTTACATGGCAAAGCATAATTTGAAGACTCCGGCCGAACTTCAAGTCTATTTTACAAATGAGATTTCCAATATGCTGGCTGCCAAAGGCAAGAGAATGATGGGGTGGAATGAAATTACCGGAGATAGACTGCATGAATATCAGTCGAATGCCGATACGGAAGGTATAAAACAAGAGTTGGCTTCCGGTACGATCGTTCATTTCTGGAAAGGAGATACGGCTCTCGTTAGGAAAACAATTGAGAAAGGATATGATGTCGTGAATTCTTATCATGAATATACCTATTTGGATTATTCATATGAATCGATTCCCCTGGATAAAGCATACTCCTTCAATCCTGTACCTGAAGGCTTGACGGAAGAAGAGAAGAGTAAAGTGCTGGGATTGGGATGCCAAATGTGGGGAGAGTTTATTCCGACGGTCGAGAGCATGAATCTGAAAGTATATCCTCGCCTGGCTGCTTATGCGGAAACAGGATGGACGGACGCCTCCAACAAGGACTATCAACGTTTTATAACTAAGTTGGATTTTTTCCTTCGGAAATGGGATACCGAAGGAATTAACTGTGGGCCGGTTAAATAGCAAATCTGTGTTAAATAATAAAATAACTCCGGATTAGCTTAAACCTTTCGTTCGTCTTCAAGTCTATTATCCAGAAGCGCTTCTAAAACAAACAAGTTTAATATTAATAACAGGTAATTAGTTTATGAAGAAGGTAATAGGATTGTGTTTGGTTCTCTTGATCAGTTCGGTTTCTGTTTTTGCCCAAGGTGGCAAACGGGGTGCAAAAAAAGGTGGTGATCCGGCACAACGTTGTGAAAAGATGATTGCTGATCTGAAATTGGATGAGAAACAGGCAGCAGATTTCCGTAAAGTGGAAGCTGAGTTCAGAGACAAGATGAAAGCGGAAAGGAAACAGGCCGATTCGGATCGCCAAAAGATGCGCGAGAAGATGATAACCATGCGGAATGACCGGGATGCTGAAATGAAGAAGATACTGACTGAAGATCAGTATAAACAATATCTTGAGAAGCAACGCTCCCAGTCTCCTCGTAAAGGACATGGTCGTAGAGGATGAAAAAAATAACTCCCGTCTCATATTATTGGGGACGGGAGTTGTTTTTTATGGGTAAGAATTTATAACGTTTTTACTTTCAGGTTTCTCCACAGGACCTTGATACCGCCGCCATCATGGATTTGTAGGGCGATGCGTCCCTGTCCGGCTCCGATCTTTTCGTCGTTGATATTAACCATCTCCTGACCGTTCAACCAGGTTTGGACATTATCTCCCTGTACTTTGATACGCATGGTATTCCAGTCACCTTCTTTCAGGATGTTTTCTTTTTCATCGGGGATCTGGACCAGCCAACCGCGTCCGTATGATTCGTAGATGCCGCCCGTGTCGTGTCCTTTAGGGGCAACTTCTACCTGCCAGCCGTTTACTTTCACATCTTCCTCGATGAAAGAGCGGATAAATACGCCTGAGTTTCCGTCTGCTTCCTGCTTAAATTCTACAGTCAGATCGAAATCATCGTAATAATCGCGTGTTGCCAGGTAGCCATATTTTTTATCCGGGCCACTTTCACAAATCAACAGACCATCTTTTACGTACCATTTTTCAGTTCCGTAAGCTTCCCAGCCTTTCAGGTCTACTCCGTTGAAGAGTTCGACTTCTTTTGTTTTTCGGGGAAGTTCCTTGATTTTGATGTTGCGGAAAGATGCCGGGTAGCCATGGTCTTGCAGGCATAGTACACCTTTCTTTGCCAAACCGTATTCCGGAGCATTTGCCCATTTGCCGCTATTCTTTTTGGCATGCCAGTCGTCTGTCCAGGCTTCAAATTCCAGGATTTTGGCACCGTTCAGCCAGTGTTCGACGTGTCCGTTATCAAAGACAATCTTTGAATTATTCCATTCCCCCTGCGGATTCACTTTCATTTTTGATTTATCGGGGAGATGCATGGCGTAGTCCACACCTAATTTTTGCCATTCTTCCAACGGTTCAGGGAAGTTTGGTTCATCGATTAACTGGTATTCGGGTCCTGTTACATAAGGAACCGCAAACTGAGGGCGTTCAACCACGTGGTACAACATACCACTGTTACCGCCTTTTGAAAGCTTCCAATCCCAGGACAGCTCAAAGTTTTCATATTGTTTGTCCGTTACGATGTAACCGCTGGCATCGCTGCCGTCACCTTTGGCCTGGATGCATCCGTCGACTACATGCCAGGGCTGTGTCAGGGTAGTCCCGTTGTAATCTTTCCAGCCGTTCAGCGTTTTTCCGTCAAAAAGCAATTGCCAACCCTCGGCTACTTCTTCCTGGGTGAGTGTGTTTGGCTCTACACCTGTACACGATGAAAACATGGCGAGCGATACGACGCAAGTTGTCAACAAACCTGTGACTGTTGTTTTTCTCATTACTGATTCCATTTAGAATTAAGTTTTTTAGATGAATAATCAATGTAGAGGCAAAGATACATCATAGTTATGAATATTTTCTACAATTCTTATGTACATTATTATATGCATATAAAAGGAAGCGCATGTACTGAAAATAGGGGCTTCTGCGGAATGAAAAAAAGTTTTATTCATAACAATCAGTATTTCAGACTTTAGCAAGTAGGCGTTACGAATCGGTTAAAAAATAGTCTTGAAAAGATTTGGAAGTTATGTTGTAGAGCAGTACTTTTGCATCCGCATTCGAGAGAGAACGCAGGTCTATAAGTGATGAAACAAAAACTTTTGAAAAAAGTTCCGAAAACGTTTGGAAGTTAAAATAGAAAGTTATTATCTTTGCACCCACGTTCGCTAAACGAAAACGCGACAAGTTCTTTGAAAGATTTACATATCAACAAGTAGTACAAGAGACGTAT